>NZ_JBCDMV010000001.1:0-156658 GCF_038433135.1 Luteococcus sp. H91
CCGACGAGCTGGCCACGCTGAACCTGAGCCCGTACACCGACGGTGACCAGGTGGATGCCGTCGTGGTGCAGGCCAACCACCCCGAGTTCAGCAAGCTCGGCAAGGACGACTTCCCCGGCGTGCAGGTCCTGGTCGACGGCCGCAACTGCACCGACCCCGCCCTGTGGGACGGCGTCAAGCGCTTCGTGATCGGCGACGGCGAAGCCTGATCCCAGCCTCATCACCCCCACGGCAAGACCAGACAGGGCCGCCCCGGAATCTCCGGAGCGGCCCTGTGGTCGTGCTGGATGACAACTCAGGCGAGCAGCCGGACGCCATTCCAGTTGCGCCCGATCCGCTTGCCCTTGGAGATCTGTCCGTCGACCAGCTGGTAGAGGTAGAGGTTGCCGTCGCTGCGGCGGGCCACGATGTCGGAGTAGGCATCGCCATCGACCGACCCGGGGGAGGTGACCAGGCTCATCGGATTCCACCCGCCACCGAGGCCTACGCAGTCATTCAGCAGGGAGTACTGGAAATCATGCTCGAAGTCGTAGTACGGAGCCGGGATTCGGGTGCACAGGGAGGCCTGCCCCGTGGCGCTGCGCGTGAACAAGCTACCCTGCCCCGTCGAGTTGGCGTGCTCGATCGAGACGAGCAGATCCTCTGAGGCCAGGTGCTCCTCCACCGTCCGGCCGGTGCGCTCGAAGCTGTCGGACGTGAGCACCCCGGCCTCGGTGATCACCTTGCCCGTCATCCCCAGCACCCCGGGCTGGTCCCAGTAGCGCTCGGTGTTCGCGCTGGTCACCACCCACGACTTCTGGCGTCCCAGACCCGTCGCGATCCGCTTGCCGTTCAGGAGCCGGCCGTTGGCGGCAATCGAGTAGAGCCACAGGCTCCCGTCGGAGCGGATGGCAGCCATCTGGGCGGGCTTGGCGAGGGAGGGGCGGATCCGCTGCAGGTGCACGATCGCCGACCAGTTGCGGCCGACCTTGCGGCCGTCGGCGAGCCGGTTGCCCAGGGAACGGTACAGGTAGAGGTCTCCGGTCTTGGTGATGCCGTAGACATCGGCCCGGGAGTCGCCGGTCTGGTCACCGGGGGCCAGCGGACGAGCGGTGGCCGAGCAGGGCTTCACTGTCGCCCAGTCACCGCGGGTGATTCCCCACCCAACGTCGTGTCCCTGCGTCGCCCAGGCTTCGATCCAGGCGTACTGGCCACCCGGGAGGTTGGTCCAGGTGCGGGTGCGCTGCTCCTCCCCGACGTAACCGGGCAGGCCCTGCACAACGCCGGTGACCCTGAGCCCTGGATTGTCGGACGTCTTGCGCCAGGTCATCGTGAGCGTCCCGCACCTGGGGCTGGTCACGGTGACCGCCTGGGACTCCGCTCGGGCTGGCGAGGTGTGGGCAAGGCTGCTGAGCATCAGGGTGGCAGTCATGGCGGCTGCGGTGGCGCGGCGCATTGGGGGTCTCCTCGCACATGGTCAGTAGTCCCAATCCAACCTCACCGCAAGCTCTCGCGGGGGTCTTTCGCCCGAGTGGTGGACCGCCCCCAGATTCATGTCGTCTCCCCCTGGCGTGCGCTGCCCGCATAGAGTGGATGAACATCGGATATCAATGGAGGTTCGCATGCGCTGGTTCGAGCACGCCATCTGGTGGCAGGTCTACCCGCTGGGCTTCACCGGCGCCCCGGTCCGCCCGTCGGGCGACCATGAACGGGTGCTCACCCACCGGCTTGGTCACCTGCACAACTGGCTGGACTATGCCCAGCGGCTGGGCACCAATGGCCTGCTCCTGGGGCCGGTCTTCAGCTCGTCGACCCACGGCTACGACACCCTGGACCACTTCAGCATCGATCCGCGGCTGGGTGACGACGCCGACTTCGACCAGCTGATCGCCGCCTGCCGCGAACGGGGCATCGTGGTGCTGCTGGACGGCGTGTTCAACCACGTCGGGGTGGAGCATCCGCTCTACCGTGCCGCCCTGGCCAACGGCCCGGATTCAGAACAGGCGAAGCTCTTTCGGATCGACTGGAGCCAGAACCCGCCGCGGGCCGAGGTCTTCGAGGGGCACGGGTCGCTGGTGGCGCTCAACCACGACGAACCCGCCGTGGCGGATCTGGTTGCCGACGTGATGAAGCACTGGCTGCGGCGCGGCATCCACGGTTGGCGGCTGGATGCCGCCTACGCCATCAAGCCGGAATTCTGGCAGGCGGTGCTGGAGCGGGTGCGCCCGGAATTCGGCGAGGCGTGGTTCGTCGGCGAGATGATCCACGGCGACTATGCCGACTATGTCCGCCGCTCCGGCCTGGATTCCATCACGCAGTACGAGCTGTGGAAGTCCATCTGGAGCTCGCTGAAGGACGCCAACCTGTTCGAGCTGGACTGGACGCTGCAGCGGCACAACGGCTGGCTCGACGGTGGTCTGGTGCCCCAGACCTTCGTCGGCAACCACGACGTCACCCGGATCGCCACCCTCGTCGGGCCCGAGCGGGTGCCCGCCGCCCTGACGGTGCTGTTCACCGTCGGCGGTATTCCGAGCATCTACCACGGCGACGAACAGGGCTTCCAGGGCACCAAGTTCGATCGAGAGGGTGGCGACGACGAGGTTCGGCCGATCTTCCCGGAGAATCCCGACCACCTGTCCCCGCTCGGACAGCCCATCTTCCGGCTGCACCAGGAGCTGATCGGCCTGCGTCGGCGCAATCCTTGGCTGGTGCATGCCCGCACCGAGAAGATCGAGCTGCGCAACGAGTTCTACCGCTATGCCGTCAACGGGCCGGGCGGTGAGCGGCTGGTGGTGACGCTGGATCTGGCCGGCGGGCAGGTGCGGATCGAGGACGGCGGGGGAGCGGTCCTGCTGCAGTCCTGAGACCGGCCCCGACGAGTGGTTGGTTTCTGTACCATCGCGGCCAAATTCTGGACGATTCTCGCAGATTGAGACGATCCGTCTACCATTTCGCCGTGACCCAGACTGAGCAAAGCCTTGACGCGGACCGCCGCGTCTCCGACGAGCACGCCCTGCACCGTGGCCTGACCAGCCCCCAGGTGGCGATGATTGGCCTGTCGGGGGCGCTTGGCACCGGCCTGTTCCTGGGCTCTGGCTCGATGATTGCCATCGCCGGCCCCTCAGTGATCGTCTCCTATGCCCTGACCGGCATCCTCTCCCTGGCCGTGGTCTGGGCGCTGGCCGAGATGACCGTGGTGCACCCGGTGGCCGGCGGTTTCGGAGCCACCGCGCACGCCTACCTCGGCCCGATCGGGGGCTGGTTCATGCGCTGGAATGTGGCCGTGGTGATGTGCATCGCCGTCGGGGTGGAGGTGGTGGCCACCGGCAAGTACCTGCACTGGTTCTGGCCCGGGCTGAGCGTGGAGCTGGGCACCGTGCTGTCGTCGCTGGTGATCGTCGCGATCAACATGGCGACGGTGAAGGCCTACGGCCACTCCGAATACTGGTTCAGCATCATCAAGGTCGGCATGGTGATCGCCTTCATCATCCTGGGCATCATCCTGATCTTTTTCGGTCTGCCCAGCGCCCCGGCCATCGGCCTGCACAACCTCACCAACGGTCACGGCTGGCAGGGCTTCGCACCCTTCGGGCTCAAGGGGATCCTGGTGGGTGCCGTGATGGCCATCTTCTCCTTCGGTGGCGTGGAGAATGTCTCCGTCGCCTCCGCTGAGAGCGAGAACCCGGAGCGCGACGTGCCCCGGGCGGCCCGCGCCATGATCCTGCGCCTGGTCTTCTTCTACGTCGGCTCCATTGCCGTGGTGATCGCGCTGCAGCCCTGGCAGCATTCGGCCACCACCAAGGAGAGCCCCTTCGTCACCGTGCTCTCGCTGGTCAACATTCCCGCGGCCGCCGGCATCATGAACTTCATCCTGATCACCGCCGCACTCTCGGCCGCCAACGGCTGCCTCTACGCGTCTGCCCGGATGATGCACTCGCTCGCCCTGGACCATCTGGCGCCCGCCGCCGTCGCTCGCACCTCCGCGCACGGCGCGCCGCGCAATGCCGTCGCCCTGGCCACCGTCGGCATGCTGGTGGCCTCCATCATCACCATCGTCAGCCCCGACAATGCCTTCCAGATCCTCTACGGCATCCTGGTCTTTGGCCTGCTGACCACCTGGGTCCTGATCATGATCACCTACCTGGGCTTCCGTCACGGCCGCGCCCAGTTGGGCCTGCCGGGAGCCAGCGCTCGGCTGTGGGGAGGGCAGATCACCGCGATGCTCACCCTGGCCGCCTTTGCGGCGGTCTACGTCGCCATGTGGTTCATCAAGGATCTGGCCTTCGCGATGCCAATCGGTCTGGGCTACGTCGCGCTGCTGACCGCGGCGTACTTCCTGGTGCGTACCCGGGTGAAGAAGTTTGGCCCCAGCGTGCTCGACGACGAACTGGCTGCCCGCGCGGAGGCCGGTGTGCTGCCGGACAACGCCCTGGCCCGCGAACGCGCCGAGCGCGCCCTGATGCGGGTCAATCGCGCGCACAGCTATGTTGCCGCCGGCAACGACGGCGAGGTGCCGGCGCCCCCGCGCCTGTGACCATCGCTTGGGTCACCTTGTTTTCCTGCCCCCGTCATGGCTGCTGCGGCTGGATGGGGCGTAGCGGTGAGGGCACTAGAGTTGTTCTGGCTCAACAACCTCAAGGAGTGTGCATGCCCGTCGCCATCAACGGCCGGTGCCGTCGCTGGATGGCCCGGACGAGTGCCGTTGCGCAGCCGGGAGGCACGCCGGCGTGACCGATCAGCCATCGCGGGCGGGGGCCCGGATTGCCCACCTCAGTACCGTGCACCAGTCCTGGGACAACCGGATCCTGAACAAGGAGTGCCGTGCGCTGGCCGAGGCCGGTTTCGACGTCCACCTGGTGATCTCCGCCGACGAGGACAGGGTGACCCACGGGGTGCAGGTGCACGCCATCACACCCCGCGGCCGGGCTGCCCGGCTGCTTGGTTCGCAGGCACAGGCCTGGCGGATCCTGGATCGGATCCGGCCCCAACTGCTGCACTTCCATGACCCGGAACTGATCCCGATGGCGCTGGCCTATGGCCGTCGCCGCGGCATCCCGGTGATCTACGACGCGCACGAGGACCTGGTCAAGCAGATCGACACCAAGCCCTACCTGCGCGGTCGCAAGGGGGTTGCCGCGCGCCGGGCCGCCCGACGGTTGGTGGCCCTGGCCGACCGGCGCTGTGACGCGATCGTCACCGTGATCGACGAGATCGCCCAGACCTTTTCCACCACCCGCGACGGTCAACAGCGGCCGGTGACGGTGGTGCGCAACCTGCCCTGGCGCAGCGACTTCACCGTCACCGACGTCCGTGCCACCGAGCCGGTGGCCGTCTACACCGGCGACATCAGCCAGGAACGCGGGCTGTCCCGGATGGTCGACGCCGTGCAGTCCGTTGACGGGGCCCGGCTGGTGCTGGCCGGGCGCAACCTGGTGGGCGACGAGCTGGCCGCCGATCCGCGGGTGGACTACCGCGGGCTGGTGCCGCCCAGCGAACTGCCCGGCATCATCGCCCAGGGGCGGGTGGGGCTGGTGCTGCTCTCCCGGCTGCCCAACTACGAGCATTCCCTGCCCACCAAGGTCTTCGAGTATCTGGCCTCCGGCCTGCCCTTCCTGGCCAGCGACTTTGCCTACTGGCGGGAGCTCTTCGGCGGGATCGACGCCGGTGTCTTCGTCGACCCGGAGGATCCGGCGGCGATCCGCACCGCCCTGGCCGAGCTGCTGGCCGATCCGGAACGCTGCGCCCGGCTGGGTGCCAATGGCCGTCGCGCGGTTGAGGAGCGGTTCAGCTTCGAGGCCGAGGCCACCACGCTGGTGGCGCTGGTCAACCAGTTGCTCGCCAGCTGACCCACCCGCCCCTGACCTCGCGGCCCCAGCGACGTCAAGGACCTGTGGCGATGTGCTGAGGGCGCTGGCCGGATCTGGCCAGTTTCTGGACCCTCATTGCAATGGGTAACTCCTTGATCTAACCTAACACGTGTTAGGTACTCAAAGAGGAGCCAGACAATGACAGACATCACACGCCGAGCTGTGCTGGGCGCGGCCGGGGCGGGTGCGGTGGGAACCGTGCTCTCCTGGAAGCGGCTGACCGGACTGGACATTCCGGGGCGCGGCGCCGACGCGCTCAACATCGCCATCAACGGCACCGCGCAGGACGCGGCCGCCAACCAGGGCCTGATCGACGCCTTCAACAAGCTGCACCCGGAGATCAACGTCCGGATCGTGCCCATCCAGGGCGCCGACTGGAGCGACTTCTTCGCCAAGATCCTCACGCTCGTCGCGGCCGGAACCCCTCCGGACGTCGTGATGGTGGCCACCGAGGGCACCCAGCTCTTCGCCGAGCGGCTGGCCCACCCGCTGGACGAGTTCGTCAACCGGGACAAGGAGGAGATGCGCGAGTTCTTCGAGGATGTGCACCCGTCGCTGATCGAGGCCTTCATGTACCAGGGCAACCTCTTCCAGCTGCCGCTCAGCTGGAATGCCGCCAACATGTACTTCTCGTCGAAGGCCATGGAGCGAGCGGGCCTTGAGTACCCGCGGCAGGACTGGAGCTGGGACGACTTCCATGGCTACCTGCGCCAGATGCGCAAGGCCGCGACGGGCACCTTCCGCCCCTTCTTCTGGACCAACCGACTGTGGGGCGGCGTGGTGCCGTGGCTGTACAGCAATGACACCTCCTTCCTGAAGCCCAGCCGCTACCCCGGCGGCGAATGGTTGTGGCAGGAGTTCTACCCGGAGCAGAAGGACCGCAGTGGCGGTTACCGCTGGGCCGAGCCCAATGCCGACGACCCCAAGGTGCTCGAGTCCTTCGAGTTCCTTCAAGGCCTGGTGGCCGAGAACCTGGGATCCTCCCCGGTGCAGGGCGGCGGCAATGAGCTGGTCAGCCGCTTTGGTTCCGGCGTGATCGGGATGACCCCGTCGGGAGGTTACTGGGTGCACGGCCTCAACCAGGCCGGGATGAAGCGCGACGACTACGACGTCGCCTTCTTCCCCAAGGGACGCACCCAGCAGCACCAGTTCGGCACCGCCGGCTACGCGATCATGCGGGCCTCCAAGCGCAAGGATGCCGCCTGGGAATGGTTGAAGTTCTGTGTCAGCAAGGACGGCATGGCCATCGCGCAGAAGAACCCGGATTCCAACAGCGCCCGGCGCTCGCACAACACCGAGCTCTACCAGAACGCCGGGCCCAAGCACTGGAAGGTCTTCTACGAGACCCTGGACACCTTCCCCACGACGGCGCCCGTCCCGGCACCGCCCCAGGAGGCGGCCGTCGAGACGGCCCTGATCAAGAATGTGCTCGGCGCCGTCACCGGCTCACGAGGCAATGTGAAACGCGCCCTGGGCACCCTGCAGCGTGACCTCGAGCTGGCCATGAAGGAGTCCCGATGAGCCTCCCCGTCAACACCGCCGCCGCCACTCAGGTGGCCGACCCCAGTGTCACCGCCGCCCCGGCCAAGCGCAGCGAGGGCCGCCTGGCCGCCCTGCTGCTGGCCCCCACGGTCATCGGGATCGCCCTGTTCACCCTGGTGCCGATCGTCGGCTCCATCGTGCTGGCCTTCTTCGACTGGGACATCATCTCCACCCCCAAATTCGTCGGTGTGAAGAACTTCCAGACCCTGGCCAGCTCAGCCACCATCCGGGTCAGCTTCCTGAACACCTTCGGCTTCGTGATCGTCGCCGTCGCCCTGCAGATCGCCGTCGCGCTGGCGCTGGCCGTGCTGGTGCAGTCCAAGATGCCCGGCTGGCTGCGCTCCTTCTTCCGCTCGGTCTTCTTCTTCCCACTGATCCTGTCCGCCGCATCGGTCTCGCTGATCATGAGCTACCTGTTCAACGAGGACTTCGGCACCATCAACAAGCTGCTCGGCCTGATCGGGATGAGCCCGGTGCACTGGCTGACCAGCACCACCGGCGCCATGATCGTCACCGTCCTGGTCTACGTCTGGCAGAACTTCGGCTTCACCTTCCTGCTCTTCATCGGCGGCCTGTCCTCCATCCCGCAGGACATCTACGAGGCCTGCGACATCGACGGGGCCTCCCCGATGCGGCGCTTCTGGCAGATCACCCTGCCGCTGGTCAGCCCGACGATGCTGGTGGCCACCGTGATGGCGATCATCGCCGCGCTGCAGATCTTCGACCAGCCCTATGTGCTGACCAAGGGCGGCCCCGGCGACTCCACCCGCACCGCGGTGATGGTGATCTACCAGTCCGCCTTCCAGGAGCTGCAGTTCGGGCTCGCCGCCGCCATCGGGCTGGTGCTGATGCTGATCATCATGCTGGTCACCTGGCTGCAATTCCGCCTGTCCAAGCGTTTCGTCTTCTACATGTGAGGGGCCACGACATGTCCACCGCAAGCCTTGCCCCCGACCTGACCGGGGCTCCCCGTCGTCGCTCCTCCGCGAAGCGACTCGCACCACTGGCCGGGCGCATCCTCGTCCTGCTGATCGCCCTCTTCCTCACCCTCGGCCCCGTCATCTGGACCCTGTGGGTGGCCTTCACCCCCACCGACGAGGCCGGCCGCCGAACCCTGAGCTTCGCCGCCTTCACCGACGCCTTCAGCAAGGTGAACATGGTGCGGCTGTTCTGGAACTCCATCCTGGTCACCGCGCTGTGCGCCGTCGGCCAGATGTTCACCGCCGCCCTGGCCGGCTATGCCTTTGCCCGGCTGCACTTCAAGGGCCGCAATGCCCTGTTCGCCGTGATCCTGGCCACGATGATGGTGCCGATGCAGGTCACCATCGTGCCGGTCTTCATGCTGATCCGCGGCATGGGGCTCTCCGACACCCTGCTGGCGCTGATCCTGCCCGCGCTGCCCACCGCCTTCGGCACCTTCCTGATGCGGCAGTACTTCATGGGCATTCCGGACAGCCTGGCCGAGGCCGCGCAGATCGACGGCGCCACCCCGTGGCAGGTCTTCTGGAAGGTCTACCTGCCGCTGAGCACGCCCGGCCTGGCCATCGTCGGCATCCTGGCCTTCAACGCCATCTGGAATGAATTCTTCCGCCCGCTGATCATGACCATCAGCCAGGAGAACTTCACCCTGCCGCTGGGTCTGGTCAGCCTGCAGGGCCAGCTGGGCACGGGCAGCATGAGCACCGTGCTGGCCGGTGTGGTGCTCTCCATGATTCCTGCCCTGATCGTCTTCGTCTTCGGGCAGCGGCCGCTGCGCGAGGGCCTCACCGCCGGAAGTGTGAAATGACCCCTGATGTCTGCCGTCCCACCCGACACATCCGCCCCGCCCGGGGCTGGATCAATGACCCCAACGGTCTGGTCTTCCACGACGACCGCTGGCACGTCTTCTTCCAGTTCAACCCCGACGAGCCCCGCCACGGCCAGATCCACTGGGGGCACGTCAGCTCCCAGGATCTGCTGACCTGGCGCGAGGAACCGATGGCCCTGCGCCCCCGGCCCGGCAAGCTCGACGAGGTGGGCTGCTGGAGCGGTTGCTGCACCCTTGACGAGGGTGTGCCCACCTTCTGCTACACCGCGGTGGACACCACCCCCGCAGATGCCGTCGGCGCCATCGCGAGGGGATCCGCGGACCTGGCCGACTGGACCCAGGCCGACCGGCCCAGCGCACCCCGTTTCGGGGAGCCGGTGGGCGAGACGCGGGATCCCTTCGTCGCCTGGATCGAGGGGAGGCGGTACATCGTCCAGGGTCATGGTGGCCCCGGGGTCCCGGCACAGGTCCTCGTGTACGACGCGACGGACCTGGCCGACTGGAAGCTGCTCGGTCCGCTGCTGGACACCTCCGATCCGGTGGCAGTGGAGTTCGCCGCCGCGGACATCTGGGAGTGCCCCAACCTGGTGCAGGTGGACGGGCAGTGGGTGCTGCTGCTCAGCCTGTGGCGGCACGACGGCGTCCAGGGCCAGCTCAGCGGTGTGCGCTGGCTGACCGGTGACATCACGGTGACCGACGGCTGCCCCCGCTTCAGCGCCGTGGCCGGAGGGGTGCTGGACGACGGCCCCGCCTTCTACGCCCCGCAGGTGATGCTGGACACCGACGCCGACGGTAAGGACCGGGCGTTGTTGCTGGGTTGGTCCTGGGAACTGGCCCGCGACGACGACTGGCTGGATGAGCACGGCTGGGCCGGTGTGCTGACCATCCCCCGTGAACTGCACCTGCGCGACGGGCGGCTGGTGATGGAACCGGCACCCGAGGTGCTGGCCGCGGTCGGCGCAGACCTGCCGAATCCCTGGCCCGCAACCCAAGGGGCCGTGCTGGCCACCACCTCCGGCCCCGGCCGGTTGCTCTGCTCCGAAGCGGATGGCCCCGCCGAGGTGGAGATCGGCAGCCCGGCCACCATCATCGTCGACGGATCCCTGGTGGAGGTCTTCACCGATGGCCGCGCCTTCACCACCCGGATCTACCCCGGTGATGCTTCGCAGTGGAGCATCGAGGCCGCCCAGGTGACCGTCCGCCAGCTCGGTTGAGCCCGGCCCTCACCTGGTCTGCGCCACAAACTGCATCCTCATTCGGGCCCAGTGCCTCCATGGCACCGGGTGCCAGTCAGGATGCAGTTTGTGGCGCAGGTCTGTTGGCGAGGCTGACCCATCCCGATCAAGGAAGCAGGATCACCCGACCCGCGGGGGCGCCACTGAGGAGCGGGGCACCGCCGGGCTGTCCACCGCGATCTCCCCGGTGGGCAGGTCCTTGCCCTCCAGGCGGTCCAGCAGCAGCGCGGCGGCGTGCTCACCCATCTTCCGGTGGGGGAGCCTTACCGTGCTCAGCCCCAGCTGGGGCGCCACATTGGGGTCGTCGTCATAACCGACCACAGACAGGTCCTCCGGGATGCGCAGCCCCAGCCGGGCGGCGGCCAGGAAGACGCCGGCGGCCACCCGATCATTGGCGCACAGCACAGCCGTGGGTGGCTCGGCGACGTCCAGCACCCTGCTGCCCACCGCCAGCCCGGCGTCGATCTGCCAGCCGCACTCCACCAGCTCCGAATGCGCTCCCGGCGCCTCGGCCAAGGCCCGCCAGTGCCCCGAGATCCGGCGGCCATTGGCGGTCACCTCGCTGGTGCCGGTCAGGTAGCGGATCCGGCGGTGCCCGGCCTCCAGCAGCATCCGGGTGGCTCGATAGCCACCCAGTTCCTCGTCGGAGACGACGCCGGCCACCCGTCCCTCGGGGTCGAAGGCGTTGAGCAGGAGTGACTTCTCCGCCAGGAAGGCGGGCGTCGGTTCCCAAGGGTGCAGGCCCTCGGCGGCAAAGAGCAGCGCGTCGCACTGCCGGGCCCGCAGCATGTCCACCGCCTCCACCTCCAGCTCCCGGTCCTGGTGGGAGTCGATGGCCAGCAGCAGGTAGCCCGCCCGGCCGGCCACCTCGGTGGCGCCCGCGATCATCGCGCCGCCATAGGCGCCGGAGGCGATCGAGTCGGTGATCACCCCGATGGTGTGGGTGGCGGCATTGCGCAGGCTGCGGGCGACGCGGTTGGGGCGGTAGCCCAGCTGCTGCGCCGCGGCCAGCACTGCCGCCTGGTTCTCGGCGGAGATCACCCCGTCGGCCCGCTTGTTCAGCACCAAGGAGACGGCGCTGCGTGACACCCCCGCCAAGGCGGCCACATCATGTGACGTGACGCGGTGCGTCATGCCAACCCCCCTTGTCAGTCACCGGTCAGTGCAGGACGACAGTGCCCTCGGGGAGCACCAGCTCGGAGGAGCCCTCCTCCTCAGCACCCTGGCTGGAGACCTTGTCGAACAGGATCTTGACGGTCTGCAGACCGATCTTCAGGTCCAGCATCGGGGAGTAGGTCTTGATGTACAGCAGGTCAAAGTTGAGCTTCGCCTGGAAGTCGCTGGCGTACTTGCCGTAGACCTGCGCATAGCCGGTCACGCCGGCGCGCACATTGTGCCGCAGCGGGTAGTGCGGGTTGATCTCGGTGAACTGCTCGACGAAGAAGGGCCGCTCCGGGCGGGGCCCGATCAGGCTCATGTCACCCCGCAGCACATTGATCAGCTGGGGCAGTTCATCGATGCGCATGCTCCGCAGGTACTTGCCGACACCGGTCACCCGGGCATCATTGCTGGTGGCCAGCGTCGGGCCCGACTTGGCCTCCGCATTGGCCGCCATCGAACGGAACTTCAGGATCTCGAACTCCCGGTTGTCCTTGGTGATCCGCACCTGCCGGTAGAAGACCGGGCCGGGCGAGGTGGCCTTCACCAGGATCGCGGTGACAAGCATGATCGGGCTGACCAGGATCAGCCCCACCAGCGCCGTCAGGAAGTCCCCGACGCGCTTGAGCAGGTCGAACTCCCCGGGGATCCGGAAAGGACTGACCAGCACGATCGACTCATCCTCGATGCTCATGATGTTCGGGTTGATCATCAGCAACCGCTGGAAGTCGGCAGTGAGGAAGATCTCCTTGCCCTGCTCCAGCAGGTAGTCGTAGATGCTGCGCCGAGTGTCGTCGTCGATCTGGTCGCTGACGTGCACCGAGTCATACTCGCCCAGGTGCTCGCGCAGGTGGGCGACGTAGTTGCCGTCGACGACGTGGGTCAGCTGGTGGCGTGGGCTGCGGTTGGACAGGAAATTGCGCACCGCTCGGGATTCGTGATCCGGCACGGTGAGGCACATCACCCGGTTGTCGCCGCGGACCTTGCGGTAGACGCCGTAGACGAGCACCCGCAGGATGGCCAGCGCGACGAAGCTGACCAGCAGGTTGATGGCCAGCACGCCGCGGGGGAAGGCGAACCAGTTGCCCGCGAAGGTGGCGGCCATGATGATGCCGGTGACGATGATCTGGTCGATCAGGGTGATGATCACCAGATCGAGCCGGGTCTTGTTGTACAGCACGTAGATGCCGGAGAAGACGCTCACCACGACGAAGCCGAGCAGCGCCCACCCGAAGGTGGAGCTGATGTCTGCCATGTTCCTTTCCGGAAAGGCTCCGCTGAAGCGCAGCCAGACCGACAGGATGAGGCAGGCGCTGAAGACGACCATGTCGGCCAGCACCATCAACGACTTCTCGGCCTTGGCGAAATTGTCCTTGCGCGCCACGTATTCCCCTTCACCCTGCCCGGACCCGGGGCCAGAGGGGCCCGGTGGTTTTCCAGTTTAGTCCGGCACCGACGGCTGCAGACTCAGCGACGACCCAGCCCGGCGCGGCGCGCGTGTCGCGCCGGTGGTTCGGCGATCGCCCGGGCAACCTGGCTGGCGGCCAGCCGCTGGTCAAAGTGCTCCTCCGCATGGCGACGGCACTCGGCGGAGAGCCGCTCGCGTTCCGCGTCGCTCAGTCGCAGCACCGCCTCCATCGTCTGGCGGGCACCCGCCACCGAGTACGGCGCGACGAAGCCCAACCCGGCGTCGGCCAACTCACCGGCCAGTTCCCCGCCACTGACGTAGACCGGGATCGCGCCACAGGCCATGGCGGCCAGGGTCTTGACCGGCCGGGCATCCTCATAGCCGGGGACGGGTCGCATGGAGCTCAATGCACCGGCGCAGCCACGGTAGAGCCGTGCGATCTGCTCCGGCGGCAGCGGATCCAAGAAGAGGATCCGGCCCTGGGAACGCTGCGCTGCTTCGCGGATCACCTCCGACTCGGCGCCGGAGCCGACGAAGACCAGCCCCACGTCCTTCCCCTCCGCCCACAGCTGCTCTGCCGCATTGACGAAGACCTCGGCGCCGTGCACCAGCCCCATCGTCCCCGCGTAGAGGAAGTAGTCCTTGGGTAGCTCCTGGCCCTCCCAGGCGGGGCCCTGCGGATGGTAGGTGCTCAGGTCGGTGCCATTGCGCACCAGCTCCACCCGCGACGACCAGCTGCGGGCGCGCTGGGCCAGCGCCGGGGTGCTGGCGGCGGTGACCCGGGCGGTGAGGGCTGCGGCCGCCTCCAGCAGGCCGAAGACCTTGCCGGCGGCATGCCAGGCCCGCGAGGGGCGCGAGGCGGCCACCGAGGCCCAGGAGTCGCAGTAGTAGAACACGCCCGTGGCGCCAGCCGCGCGGGCTCCCAGCATGGCGGCAAGCGCGACATAGGGCGGGGGATCGCTGATCACCACATCGTGCCGTCGCGCGGCGGCGGCGCCCCTGGCCGCCAGCACCAGGGTGCGGAAGACGCGGGAGCTGGGCATCCAGCCGCGGCTGGTGCCAATAACGGTCTCACCGCTGGGGCCGGTCAGTTCCTGGTCGGTTGACGACGTGAGGACGGTGACCGCCATCTGGTCGTCGACTAGGCGAGAGGTGAGCAGCTGCAGGCGGATCGCCGCCGCGCCGACCGCCGGATGGTAGTTGTGGGCCACCACCAGACAGGACTGGCGGCGAGTGGGCTCAGTCATCAGGAATCCCTTCATCATCCGCGGGCGCGGCGCGCGGCAAGACCGGGGCGCGCAGAACCGTCGCAAGTCTAGTGGTGCCGGATGCTCGGCGTCGTTGCTCGGCCGCACGGCACGATCGAAGCTGTTCGTCAGCTGAAGGAGACTGGCGGGTGGATCGATGCCGATGTGTTGCTGACAAGGGCTTGCGGGCAATGGTGGGGGGCCTGTGGGCTCCCACGGCTGTGCGTTGTCTGAAGGCCCCTCCGGGCTGTCGCCGACTTGGGGCATCGTGGACCAAGGAGTTCTGGGTAGAGGGGGGCTCGCGCGCGCCGGTGGAGGTGGGCGGGAGCCTCGGCGGGGGCCGATAACCTTGATCCGTGGGTACCATGACCAACTCTGGCCCGAACGGGGGTCAGGTTCCACGCCATGATGACGGGGAAGCCATTTGAATTGCAGCCATCGGTTGGCTTGCCGCGGCAACGAGCGGAGTGCTCTGCCGTGCGCGGGTGCTGAGGGCGTCTCAGGATTCTGGTCGTCCGTCCCTCATTGGGGTCAGCGGCTGAAGACCACTGCTCGCCGCACCCGATCCGGGGATCGTTCGTGGTGCGACGGGTTCTCGGGAGAGTTCGCGGATGGCCACCACTGGCTCCGGCGCACCTGCGTCGGGGCCGCCGACGTCGAGACGGGGGAGCGCACATGAGCAGTGCCGACGACCCCACGCACCCCGGTCTGCTGTCCCGGCTGAGGACCGCCGGCCGCCAGGACCACGGGATCCTGGCGGTGTTGCGCGGTCGGATCCCCACCGTCGTCGGGATGATCCTGCTGCCGTTGATGATTGCCTCCAGTCTGTTGTGGGGCACGGGCGGCAATGCCGGCCGGGTGCAGCGCGCCGAGGCCGCAATCGTCAACCTGGACGAGGGAACCACCGTCGGCGACACCCGCATCTCGCTCGGTCAGGACTATGCGCGGCATCTCAGGAACCAGCGGGGAGCGAATTTTGCCTGGCGCTATGGCGTGAGCGTGGAGGAGGCCGAACACGGCCTGGCGTCCGGTCAGTATTCCGCCGCGGTGATCATCCCCAGCGGCTTCTCCCGGGTGCTGACCGGCACCAGCGCGAAGGGCTCGACCGAACGGGCGACGCTGGTGGTGGAGAAGTCGCCGGTGGCCGGGGTCAGTGACCAGGTGGTCTTCGGGCAGCTTTCCACCGCGGCCACCCAGTCGCTGTCCAATTCGGTGACCAAGAAGTACCTGGACAAGCTCTTCGTCACCTCCACCGAGGTGGGCAGCGTCCTGGGCCAGACCTCCACCGCAGCTCGGGAGGCAGCTCTGGCGGCCGGCCAGCTGGACCAGCAGGCCAAGAGCGCGCGCGAGGCGTCGCAGGGGCTTGGCAGTCGGGCCGCCACCGCATCGGACACCGCGGACGAGGCGGCCAACAGCGCCCAGAAGGCAGCCAAGGGTGCGGCCGGTATCGCCACGCCCACCCCCGAGGGCGCCGCGACCGTCCCCAGCGACGCCAGCAGCGCCGCCGCCGAGGCGGCCAAGAAGGCCGGTGACCTGGCCCGTGCCACCACGACCACCAGGGAGTCCGCCGATCAGGCCGTGCGCCAGGCCGCCGCCGCGGGCGCCGACGGGGCTGCCATGCAGGGCACCACCCAGGCCATCGCCGACGCCGCGGCGGCAAACCAGGCTGCGGCCGGCGCCTACACCGGCAAGGTCGGCCAGGCCGTGCGCCAGCAGGCCGAGCTGCAGGCTCAACTGGCCCAGGTGCAGGGGGCGCTGACCAGTTACGTCAGCAATGTGCAGGTGGTGACCGACGCGGTGCAGCAGGCCAGCGGCACCATCAATGCGGTCAGCGGTGGCACCAGTCGGATCACCTACGACGCCGGGCAGGATTCCGCCGGCGGCAGCGGAGCCAACCGGCCCCGGTTTGCCCTCCTCGGCCCCGTGCGCGCCCAGAACCTGCCCCAATCGCCCACCGACGACGCCGTCGCCGCCCGCGACGAGCTGGTGAGGGCCCTGCGAGCGGCCGCCAGCGAACTCGGCACCAGCACCGCCGAGCTGGCCACCCTGCGGGCCGATGCCGAGAAGTCGGTCACGGCGGCAGAGGCGGTGCAGGACAGCTACGCGGCCCTGGTGAAGGACCTTCCCACCCAGGAGGTCAAGGTCAATCCCGGGCGGGGCAACGGGCCCGCGGCCTGCCGTGCGCTGGCCACCAAGAGTGAGATCGAGGCCTGCAAGATCGGCTACAACGCGGCCGTGGGGCAGGTCAACACTGCGCTGGCGCTGAGCGGGCTCGGCGCCCGAGCCGAGGCGATGGTGGCCCAGAGCAAGGCCACCCGCGACGGCCTGAGGAAGCTGCAGACCACCGGTGAACAGACGTCGCTGACCCTCACCCTGCTGGCGGGGCGGTTGGCGGAGCTGACCGTGGTGATCACCGTCAACCCCGGGAACCCGACGCCGGATCCCACCCAGACCCCCACCCCGCAGCCGACCCAGACGGTGACGGTCACGGCCAGTCCGGAGCCGGGTCAGTCCGTGACCCCACAGCCGACCGAGACGGTGACGGTGACCGCCAGCCCCACACCCTCGACACAGCCGACCGAACCCACGCCGACGAGCCAGCCGACCGCCGACCCGAGCGAGAGCCCGACCGACACGACGCCGGAGCCGACCGACACGGGCCAGCCCTCCCCGACGCCGGGCGCCACGGACGCCCTGGCGCCCGGGACTCCGACTGGGCAGCCGAGCGCCTCCCAGACCCCGGTGTCCTCTGAGACCCCGGTTGGCGCCGAGAATCCGGGGACCCCGGGCCCCTCCCAGGCCCCGGAGCCCTCCCCGACCAGCATGCCGGCCCCCTCGCCGGGCGGGCCGTCGCCGACGCCCGGACTGCCCACCAGCGAACGGCCCCGCCTGGGCCCAAGCCTGCCGACCGTCGTGCCGACCCAGCCCTCCGTGGCGCCGAGTCAGCCGTCGACCGGCGTCGAGTCGCTGCACACCCAGCGGGTGACCGCGGCGGTCAGCCAGCTGAACGCCACCAGCGCCACCGTGCAGCGCGAGCTCGACACCCTGGCCACGTCACTTGCCAGCGGGCAATCTGGTCTGGAGACCGTTGCCGCCGGTTCCGACGCGGAGCGTGCCCTGACCGACGGTGCCAGCTCCATGACCAGGGCGACCACCGCCCAGGCGTCGGTGGTGCAGCAGCTGACCGCCAGCCTGAGCAGCCTGAACGAGCAGATGGCCGGCCTGGGAACGTCGATCCGCGGGCTGGACAGTGGCGCCCAGTCGCTGAGCGAACAGAATGCGAAGGCCAGTGACAATGCCACCCGGCTCGCCGGGCGGGTGGACTCGCTGAACCAGACGATCACCGGCCTGCAGCAGTCCACCAGACAGGTGGCCAGCGACGCCGCCACCGCGGTCACCCGGACCGCCGAACTGCAGCGCCAGATCAGTGGCTTGCAGCAGTCCAGCGGGATCGTGGACACCCGCACCGGGGCTGTGGCGGAATCTGCCCGTAGCCACGCCAAGCAGTCGACGACGGTGGCCAGCCGGATCGGTGACGTGCAGACCCAGGTGCCGTCCTATGACGACGCCGAACGGCAGAAGCTGACCGACGTGGTCAGCCAGCCGATCGACACCTCCCACAGCAGCGCCTTCCGCAACATCGGGTGGATCAGCATGTTGATGCTGCTCTCCCTGTGGATCGGTGCGATGGGGCTGCACAGCACCTTCAATGGGATCAGCGAGCAGGCCCGTCGGTCGTCGGCCAGTTCCCGACGCCTGCTGGTGGGAGAGCTCGGTCCGGCCGCCGTCGTGGCGGTGCTGCAGGCCCTGGCGGTCAGCATGGTGGGGCAGGCGGTGCTGCAGATGTCGCCGATGCGCTGGCTCATGGTCACCGGAACCCTGGTTCTGGCCAGCCTGGCCTTCGCCGCGATCAACCACGCGCTGGTCGCCTTCCTGCGGGCCTTCGGCCGGCTGATTGCTGCCGCCTGCGCCGTGGTCACCGGGGTCACGGTGCTCACCCAGGCACACCCGACGGGAATGGGGCTGGCCCTTGGCCTGTCGCCCGTCACCCCGGCCGTGAATGCGGTTCGAGGTGTGATGACCGGGGTCAGCTTCCCCGCCAGCTACCTGGCGCTGCTGGCCTGGCTGGTGGTGGGCGTGCTGTTCAGCTCGCTCGCGATCCTGCGGGCACGGGTGCCGGAGCCGATCCGGGTGCCCACCATCCACGACGAGAACTGACACTTCCCGCGGGGCGGGTTGCTGGCCGGTGGCTGCCCCCGGCCGTCCTGATGAGCTCTACCCAGGCCGGCTGGCGGCGGTGTTTCCGAAAACCGACATCCGGAATCTGCCTGGTGAGCGGGGCTGAGCCTGCCGGGCCACGATGAGGCCCGATCTGGAGGTCACTTTTCGGAATCGCTCCGCCAGCCAGCGGCCGGGGCCCTGGTGAGGGCTTGAGGGATGCTCGGCTGGTTGGGGGCAGCCACGTCGCGCCTGGTCGGGCACGTTGCGCCAACCCTTACATCTGGCGCCGGGTATCCGGGGCGCGAGGAGTCATCCCCGGCGCAGGGTGCCACAACAGGCGCGACGTGCAACAACAGGCGCAAGGTGCCTCGGCCGGGTCTTGGGCGAAGGGGGCAGAGAAGCGGGGCTCAGCCGCGGATCTCGTCGATGGCGACGGTGGTCAGCCGCACCTCCACCGGAACCTCGTCGCCGACGGCAACCGAGCCGGCGCCGGGCAGGAAGACCAGCGAGCTCTGCATGTGCGGCGGCTCCACGAAGAAGCGCTTCTTGCCGGCGATGGTGTAGGGGCTGAGCGCGAAACCGAGAGCCTCCATGGATCCGGAGACCAGGGTGACGGCGCGCTGGCGCAGCGTGGCGGCCGACGTCGGGGCCTCCAGCGCGATGCCATTGGCGGTACCGCCGCTGACCACCACCACCCAGCCGTCGGAGGGCATCCGGCGTTGCCAGTAGCCGATCCGCTCGCCGCGGCGCACTCGGTGCATGTCCAGCACTCGGGCGGTGGTGCGACGGGTTCTCGGCGCCCCGAGCCAGAGTTTGGTGCCCACCCGCAGGTGGCAGTCGACACTGACCTCGCCGCGCAGGG
This sequence comes from Luteococcus sp. H91, assembly GCF_038433135.1. Lineage (NCBI taxonomy): Bacteria > Bacillati > Actinomycetota > Actinomycetes > Propionibacteriales > Propionibacteriaceae > Luteococcus > Luteococcus sp. H91. The sequence goes on from NZ_JBCDMV010000001.1 coordinate 19,327, forward strand.
TGTCGTATTCGACGGCGGTGAGGTGGCTGAGCCACAGCGGTGCGCGGTGCGCGGCCAGTGCGGCGGCGGACAGGGCCCGAGCCTCCGCCAGCCGGTTGGTGGCCACCATCGGCAGGTGGATGGTCCAGCCCTCGAGCCGCAGCTCACCCAGGCGCTCGGCGGCGCGCTGCAGGTCGGCCACCTCCAGGCCATGCCGGCGCATGGAGGTCATCACCTCCAGCACCACCCGGGCGCGGGGGTTCACGGCCTGCGCATCGGCCAGGTCATCCAGCCGGGCGATGGTGCTGATCACCCTCTCGTCGCGCAGCACGGCGTCGCCGTCGAAGCTGCTCCATGGGGTGAGCACCACGATGTCGCCGGACCAGCCGCCGGCCCGCACCGTGGCGATCTCCGGCTGGGTTCCGACGGCCAGCACCTGCGGCCCGTCGGGTTGGGCGGCCAGCAGGGTGGCCTCCTGCGCCAGCCGCTCCAGGCCGTAGCCGTAGCCATTTCCCTTGGCGACGGGGACCAGCCCGGGCGCCTGCTCCGCAAAGGAGCGCAGGTGGATGCGCCAGGCCTCGGTGTCGATCTGCAGGGAGAGACTCACTTCTGGGCCTCCTGCTGGACGGGGGTCTCCTGCTGGGCCCGCCTGGGCTGCCCGGTGCCCTGGGCTGTCATGCCGTCGGGTGCGACTTCGCCGGTCTCGGGCTGGGCGGTGCCCTCGGAAGCGGTGGCACCGGTCTCGGCGGTGGCGTCGCGCTTGCCGGGAACCACCTTGCCGGCCAGCCCCCTGGCGGCCGAGACCTTCTGGGTGACCGCGCCCTTGATCTTGCCGCGGTTCATGTATCCGTCGAAGGCCAGGTAGAGCGCCTTGTTCAGCGCCAGATCCCACTCGCCGGGGTAGGCGACGGCGCGACCGCCGGTGCCCACCTTGAACTGGATCAGGCCGATCTCCGGGTCGTCGGCGGCGATCCCCTCGGTGATGCCGCGCAGGTCGTAGACCGTCGCGCCCGCGGCCAGGGAGTCCTGGATCATCTGCCACTGGATCCGGTTGCTGCCGCGCACCTCACGCTTCTCGTTGGAGCTGGCTCCGTAGGAGTACCAGGTGTGCTTGCCCACACCGATCCAGGTGGTGGCGGCCACCACGTCTCCCTCGTGCTTGGCCAGATAGACCCGCATCCGGTCTTCCTTCTCCCCGTTCAGTGCGTCCCACATGGTCTGGAAGTAGGCCAGCGGACGGGGGTGGAAGTGGTCGCGTTCGGCGGTGACCAGGTAGACCTCGTGGAAGGCGGCCAGGTCATCCCGGGTGCCGCGGATGATCTCGACGCCGGCCTTGTCGGCCTTCTTGATGTTGCGCCGCCACAGCTGGTTCATCCCCTTGAGCACCTCGTCGGCGGTCTTCGGGGTGCCATCGTCGTGGGTCAGCGGCAGCTGGAAGTTGAACTTGGGCTGCCCGGCGGCAAAGCCCTCGCCGTCCTTGGGAGCCTTCCAGCCGAGCTTGCGCAGCGTTGCGGAAACCTTGGCGACGTTGGGATTGCTGACGTCGGGGGTGGCCTGGCTGAGCACCGTCATGGCCTCGTCGGCGACGGCGGTCTTGATGGTGTCCGGGCCCCAGGCGCGCTCGACGACGGCCGGGCCGATCCGAAGCCCGAAGGCGCCCTTGGCCTTCACATGTTCGGCCAGCGCGGTGAGGATCTCGTCCAGGTCGTCGCGCAGCCAGTCGACCACCGGGCCTTCGGGCAGGTAGGCCAAGTAGCGCTTCAGCTTGGGCAGCTGCCGGTAGAGCACCAGCCCGGCGCCGATCAGCTCCGAGCCGTCGAAGAAGCCCAGCGACTCATGCCCCCATTCCGGCTTGACCTTGGCCCACGCGGGCAGCTGCAGGAAGCTCACAGTGGTGGGGTAGTTCCGGTCCGCGGCCTTGGCCTCGACGAAGGCGAGGTGCTGGGCGGCGGTGATCTGGCGCACGGTGATCGTCACCCTTCGAGGCTACCGGATGGGTTCGCGGCCCTCGGGGGTTGTGCGCTCCAGCACGCCGTCGCCGTCGTCGCGCAGCACAGGGTTCAATCTCGGGGTCTGCAGCGAAACTTTAGGTCCTTATAGTCAACCGGATGATGGTCGTCTTTCCTCGGCGGGCGGGACGGCGCGGTATTGCCGATCGCGGCTCCTCGGCGGAGCGGTCGGCTCGACGAGTCCGTCGTCCATGAGCCGTTGAAGGTGGTTGAGCGCTGCCCGGCGGCTGAGGGAAAGCGCTGCTGCCACATCCGCACTGGACATGCTGTCGTGCTGGCGGATGAGCCGTAGGAGGTCACTGTCCGGAGCGGGGGGGTTGGTCGGAATCGGCCACCACCTGCTCATTCCCGGGCGGAGGAGGCTGGGGTGGGGCGTCGATGGCTTCGGCCAGCCGGTAGTGCGCTCCTCGCTTGTCCCCACGTTTGGTGGCGAGACCGGCCCGGACGAGCCCTGCCAGTTCCCGGGTGGCCTGCGCGGAATCGAGTCCCCACCCTTGGAGGGTTGCGCTGCGCACCGCGCGGCCGACCTTTCATCGTTGCATGGAAGTGTCATCGCATGCGATGACGAGCATGTGCGGGGGCGCTTACTCATGGATGGCCGCAAGGAAGGCTTCGAACTTGTCCTCCGGCAGCTCCATTGGGTCCAAGGATGGCAGGGGGGGCGGCCTCACTTAGCAACGCCACAAGATCGACTTCTTGGGGCACCGTCGAGACGCCCGCCGGTGGCAGAATCAGTGTCACGCATGACCAGCTCTTTCCCAGAGTGGAACGGACGTGGCCTCTGGCACTCAGGGGTCAGCGACCTGGCTCCCGCCGGTGCCGCCTTGACGTAGCGCGTCGTAGAAGCCCGAGGGGATCTTGGCGATGTCACCAAGAGTTCCGGGCTTATATCGGGCAGCACCCTCATCCAAGAGTTCGCTGGTGTTGATGTCACGACCGCTGGGGCGATGGATCTTGGATTCATAGGTGAAGTGACCGCGAAGGGTGTCGCTGAACTTCTCGCTGGCCCACGTAAAATCGGAATCCGGAACCAGTTGCCAGTAAGCCAGGCGGGCGGTCAGAGCACAGATCCAGTCGGCAAACTGGATTCCGCTGTTGAGCTTGCTCTCGATGTGCAGCGGTGCTTCGACGACGCGGAGCATCTCGGGGCGGCCGAGCTCCCTCTTGGAACGGTTGAAGATGTGGGCGTACATGCCCGCTACCACCTCCTGTCGGGTCTTGTCTGTGATGCTGTCGGTCAGAATGAGTAGGTCTCGGCTCCGCTTGTCAGCGTGAGTGCAGAGGCGGTTGACGGTCTCTCTCATCGCTCTCTGCGTGATCTCGGAGGAGTCGACGCCGGTCTGTTTGAGCGTTCCACGCAACTTCTCGTCGCCGTAGTAGAAGAGTTGACCGTCCAGCTCGTAGAGCGTTTTGAGCAGTGCCTTGAAGACGCGAACCTGCTCGGGCCTCTTGGTGATACTCCCTGTGGTGAAGTACTCCGAGCCCTTGCGCTCCCACTGGTGGGGGTTCTTGGAAGCCGCGATCTCTGTCTTGAAGAGCTCGGTCTTGGCCCTCTTGAAGCTGGCACCCATCTGGCGTGCATTGCTGGCTGGGAGGACGAAGCCGGCGTAACCGAAGACGGGGTGATCGTTGTACTTCTTGTGCTGGGGCGAGACGTAGGGCCCAACGTGGCCAAACTCGTCCAGGTAGGCGATCAGCATGACGTCGCCTCCAGGCATGCGAAAGCCCACGCCGAGGCGTGGGCTTCGAAGTGGCGCGCATCCCGTGTTTCAGGGGTCGCTTCCAATTGCGAGGTTACCACGCGAGCTGCGCGTGAGGGTAGTGCGAATGCGAACTCATGGGGAATCCTCCTTGGTGTCGTGCCCCGTCTGGTCGGCGCTGGTCAGGCGAGGCTCCTCTCAGCACGTATCAGCACTCTAGGCTGGGGCACCGACAACGCCTTGCGGATTGGCTCAGGGCGTTGTTGTAGGCGGCTCAGAGGCTGTCGAGGTGGGCCGCTGATTCGGCCAGTTGCGCCAGCTCGCCTGCATTGAGCAGGTAGCTCTTCTGGTCAAAGCCGCGCGGGCGAGTGCTTCGGACTCGCCGGTACTCCGCCAGCATGCGCTCGTAGACGCCCAGCATCGGTGAGTGAGAGTTGCCGTTGTCTGCCTTCTGGATCTGGGGGCTCAGCTCGGTCCAGCGGCCCTCGCTGGTGAGGTACTGGACGTAGCTCGCCATACGGCCCTCAAGGAGATCGTTATGATCGAAGCCCTGAAACTCCAAGCGGTAGGTGCCGTACTCAGCGATCTCCTCTGGTGTCTTGTCCAGGTCATCCAGGCTGAAGGTGATGATGCGGAACATGTCGAGGACATCCATCACGAATGAGCACTGGCTCTTGGTTAGCTCCGGGCGGAGGCTGATGAACTCGGTGCTGTAGCCACCGACGAAGCCATCCTCCAATACTCTGGCGAGCTTCAACTGGTCCTCTTCATTCCCATCCTCCTGGCTGGAGTCCTCTGGGATTACCCGAGCGAGGATCCGGTGCAAAAGAGCTAGCTGCTGGCGCTCAACAAGTGTCAAGGAGTCAGGGGAGAAGACGTCTGAGTCATCGGGTGGCCTCACGGGTTCGACTGCGGCGATGAGCCGGTCGCGAATGAACTCACTCAGGCTCTGTCCCTCTGTCGCAGCTCTCTCTCGCAAGAGTGCGTGATAGTGATCGTCGATGCGAACGTTGACAATGGCCATCTCTTCCCCCTTTTCGTATGACGGTAGTGTATCTGTGTCATACATGCAACCGATGGTTGATGGGTGGTCTATCTGGTGATGCTCTTCTCTGCCAGTGCAGCCATCTGTGTACGTCTGACCACCAAGTCGATCCACGGCGTAGGGTTCTTCGAGAGATTCAGCGGCGGGTGCCAAGCACGGATGAGCGCGGTTTCGGTGGCGTTGAGGTCGATGTCTGCGGGGGAGGGCCAGATGACAAGGGTGAGGTTGCGCCGCATCCAGTCGGTCAGGGCGGCCTCCTGGGCTTTTGTGGCGAGCTTCCACTTGCTGCGCGGGCTCTTCGCGCCACGGGGGACCGGGGTGAGGTGAAGATCGTTCGAGAGCAGGGCGGCGCAGCTGCGCCGGACGGTCGACCCGCCGGTGGCGCTGGACGCGAAGTGCTGGCGAGTGTCCCGCTTTCGAAGGCTCTTGGAGGCCAGGCCGACGTAGACAGGGGCGTCCGGGTCGTGGCCTCCCAGGCCGAGCTGGGTCAGGGCTTTCGGGGAGGCGTGCACTGAGTACAGGCCGGGGAGGTTCGGGGTGCTTGCCATCGCGTCGGCGATCGCCTTTCCCGGCTGCCGGAGAGCGGCCATGGCAGCATCGACCGCGGGCATCACAGGGCCACCTCGGCCAGCTCCTCGACCACCTCGTTGTCTGACGAGAGGCGGTCAGGAGGTCGGAGAAGGCTCGCCACCTCCCAGCCCGCGGCGCGCAGCTGGGCGTCGATCAGGTCACGGGCCCGTTCCTCTGCGTGAAGATTCGCGTCGTCGCTCATGACGTGAAATATAGGGCGGCCCGCAGGTTCTGTGTCCGAGGCTGTGGAAAACACCAGCCCCGCGGGAAGGAACCCGCGGGGCTGTGTGGGGCCTCGCCCGGCTCGGCCGTCAGTGTTTCGTTCAGGCGTCGGCGTCGACGGAGTTCGAGCTGATGCCCGGCTTCCCGTCGTGGACGATCTTGCCCGGGTTCAGGTTCTTGCCCGGGTCGACGCCCTCGAAGAGCTTGCGCTGGATGTGCACGCCGGCCGGGGAGATGTCCTGCGCCATCCACGGCGAGTGCTCCTCGCCCACACCGTGGTGGTGGCTGACCGTGCCACCGTGGTCCATGAAGGACTGCTGCACCGCGCGCTTCACATGGTCATAGGTGGCCATGTTGTTCTCCGAGCCATCGGCGACGGCGAAGGTGAAGTACTGGCAGGCGCCCGCGTGGTAGCTGTGCGAGACGTGGCACATGATGAAGCCCTTGTGCCCGGTCTCGGCAAAGGCCTTCTCCGCGGCCGCCACCGTCTCGTCGTGCATCTCCTTGGTGCGGCTCCACGGGGTTGCCGTCTCCGACACGTCAGCGGGAATCCCCATGTTCAGCAGGAAGTCGCGGATGTAGGGGATGTCGTACTTCTTCTGGTCGAACAGGGTGCCGGGGCCCTTGCCGACATTCATGCCGCCCTGGGCCTTGACGATCTTGTTCACCACGCTCTTGGAATAACGCACGTGGATCGGGCTGCCCTCGAAGCCGACGAAGCTGATGCAGATCTCGTCCAGGTTCCAGCCCTTGGCCTCCATCACCTTCTGCATCGCCTTGTTGATGTAGTGGCTCTTGGTGCTGGACTTCTTGCCATTGGCCATCGAGAACTGGGTCTCGGCGGCGTCGGAGACGCGCAACATCATCGGCTTGGCGTCGGAGTGGGCAATCAGCTCGGCGGCCTTCAGACCGGCGTCGTAGGTGGGGTAGAAGTAGGCTTGGATCTCCCGGGCCTCGGCAATGCGGTGCACCTGCATCCACGCCTGGGTGATGATGCCCAGACGCCCCTCGGAGCCCAGCACCATCTCCCGCACGCTCGGACCCGACGAGTACGACGGCAGGGCGCGCAGGCTCAACAGCTGGGTGCGCTGCTCGGAGCCCTCAGCAGCCGGCATCACCATCTCCAGACCACGGGTGATGTCCGCGATGTCGCCGTACTTGTCGGACTGCGAACCGGTGGAGCGGGTCGCGATCCAGCCGCCGACGGTGGACCACATGAAGCTGTCCGGGAAGTGACCCAACGTCCAGCCCTTGGCGTTGAGCTGCTCCTCCATGTCTGGGCCCAGCGCGCCGGCCTGGATCAGCGCAATCTCGGCGGTCTCGTCGATCTCCAGCACCTGGTTCATCCGGCCCATGTCACAGCTGACCACCACCCGCTGCTCACCGGGCTGGGCCTCCAGCGCGGCGACGATGTTGGAGCCGCCACCATAGGGGATCAGCACCGCATTGGCCTTCAGTGCGGCCTCCATCACGGCCCGCACCTCATCGGCATTGCCGGGGTAGACGACGACATCCGGCACCCGGCCCAGGATTCCCCGGCGCACCCGCACCAGGTCACGAACACCCTTGCCATAGGCGTGCACGACGCGCATCTCGTCGTCGAGCCGCACATTGGCCTCACCCAGTGCGCCGATCAATTCGCCCTTGAACTGGTCGTCGATGATGCTGGCCGGGACGTCGATGTCCGCCAGCCGGGGCTCCTCCAACTCCTTGGCCAGGATGTCCACGCCCAGCCGCTCCATCGCGAAGGGTGGGAACTTCGGCTTGTCGGCGACGGCATAGGGCTTGTCACCGTCAGCGCCCCAACCCCACCACTTCTGGTATTTGGCCGGGGACTTCGGATGGGACTTGGTCACTGCTTCTCCTGTGGTTTGGAATCCGTGGTGCGCGCCTTCTCCAAGGCGGCGGTGTGGGCATATTCGGCCAGCGTCTTCATGCCGTAGGCGCGGGCGGTGGAATCGTGCAGCTCCAGCACCTGGCGGCGCATCCGCTCGTTGAACTGGTGCGCGATCTCCCCGGGGTGCGGGTGCATCGGGGCGCCGATCACGACGTGCACGGTTGGCCGGTTCAGTGGCAGTGTCTTCTGCGTCGACGGCCAGGCGGCGTAGGCGCCCACCAGGGCGATCGGCACCGCGGGGACGTTGCGGCTGATGCACAGCGCGGCGGCGCCGGGCTTGAAGGGGGCCATCGCGCCGGTGCGGGAGCGGGTGCCCTCCGGGAAGAGCAACAAGGGGACACCGTCGGAGAGCAGATTGCCCGCCAGCCCCTTGCGGCCGCGGGTTCCCTTGCGGTCCACGGGAAAGGCGTTGAAGAACAGCGCGGTGGGGGCGGCCTTCCACCAGGCATCGAAGAAGTAGTCGGCGGCAGCCCCGGCGGACAGGAATTGCGACAACCGGCGCGGCAGTGAGCCGGTGATCAGCGGTGCGTCGAAGTGGCTGGAGTGGTTGGCCACCGCGACAAAGGCACCCTCCACGTCGTCCAGGTTCTCCTTGCCGAACACGTGCACGTCCAGTAGCCGCCAGATGGCGGGCTTGAGCAGTAGCAACTGGGCGCCACTGCGGGTGGCCGCCATCGGCTTGGAGCGATAGCGGGCGCGTTCGCCCCCCGGGAACTTGATCCGGTCGGTGATCGCGTTCACTTCTTGTGCCTGCTCGACGACAGCTTTCCGGAGAACCAGCGGATGAAGCCACGCGGGCCGTGGGTTGCCACCCCGATCGCGATCTTCCACTTGGTGGTGGGAATGGAGATCGGCTTGCCGGCATCCGCATCCTCCAGCGCCTCGCGCACCAGCACGTCGGGATCCACCCAGACGATGCCCGGTAGGTTGTCAGAGCTGATCCCGGCCCTCTGGTGGAACTCGGTGTGCACCCAGCCCGGGCACAACGCCGTCGCGGTCACCCCGCTGCCCTTCAGCTCGATGTTGAGGGCCTGCGTGAAGCTCAGCACCCACGCCTTGATCGCTGAGTAGTTGCCGCTGAAGATCCACGCGCTGGTGGAGGAGACGTTGATGATCCGGCCACTGCCGCGGGCCTTCATCGCGCGGCCGGCGGCGCCGGAGAGCTGCAGCACCGCAAAGCACATCACGTCCATCGCGCGACGCTGGGTCTCCAACTGCTCCTTGTCCAGCAGCTTGGCATGCAGCCCGAAACCGGCATTGTTGACCACCAGATCCAGCACATGCGCCGGATCCTCGATCCAGTCCGCGATCCGGGTCACGTCCTCGGGCCGCGCCAGATCCGCGGTCAGGCACTCGACCTGGATGCCGTGCGCTGCGCAGAGTTCGGCGGCGAGGGCGTTCATCCGCGCGGTGTCGCGGGCGACGATGACGATGTCGTCGCCGCGAGCCGCGAGCGCGCGGACGAAGGCGTTGCCGATGCCCGACGTTCCGCCAGTGACCAGAGCTGTTGCCATGCCCCAAACTTACGGCACTGCGGCAGACGCCGCATTTCATGGTGTGGCAGCGGCCGACGCCGATTGCTCCGCCGGGTGGTTCGGCATCTCCCGTAGGCTGTGCGGGTTGACGCTGTCGTCGACGTCTGGCCCTCCCCCGAGGGCAGCGCACACAAGGAGTCCACCATGTCGCTTCGCCACACCGCCCTGTCACTGACCGCCCTGCTCGCCCTGGCCCCAGTGGCCGCCTGCGGCGGTGGGGACGCCCCGGCCCCCGCCACCTCCGCACCGGTCGGCACGGCCTCACCTGCCCAGTCCGGTGGCGCCGCGTCCGAGGTATCCGAGCCCGAGGGTGCGACGCCGGACCCGAGCGCGGAGGCCAGCGTCGCCGACACCCCCGAGGTTGCGGTGACCGCCGACCCCTCGGCCGAGCCCAGCGGCGCGTCGCCCGCCGCCTCGTCGGCGGCCAAACTGCCCGCGGGAACCAAGAAGTTCGCCACCGCGAAGCTGCCCGCCACGGTGGGCAAGTACACCGGCAACGACGGCATGTACACCGGCGGCACCGAGGACGACATGGTGATGATGACGCTCTCCTCCTCCCTGAGCTTCGACAGGGTGGTCGCCAAGCTCTCCGGCAAGACCACCCAGGGGCTTGCCACCTGCGGTCAGGCCGAGGGTGTCACCGCCTGCTTCGCCCCGCTCGACGGCGGCGTGCTGTGGCTGAACGGCACGGACCAGACCAAGCTCCCCGAGCTGGCCAAGCTCACCAACGACGTCTACGCCACCTTCGCCTGAGCCGGTGCTGGCCCTCGCCGGCGGCTAGCGTGGAGATATCCGGCTGTCTCGTCGTTCCAACACACTGGAGTTGTCATGAAGCTGCGCCATGCTGCCATCTGGTCCCTCTGCTCGCTGACCCTGTTGAGTGCCTGCGGTGGCGGCGCCAAGCAGCCGACCACGGGATCCACGACGGTGGGTGGTGACCAGCCGGCGGCCAGCGCCGGGGCTGGCGGCGCGGGTGGTCAGGGCGGCGTGGATACCGCCGGCCGGAAGAAGGCCGCCACGGCCAAGCTGCCGGAGACGATCAAGGGGATGACGGCCAGGAGCCCCAAGGACGACAACACCATCGCCGTCGCCATGTACACCGGCACGGGAGGGACGCCCAAGGTCTACCTGACCACGTTGAAGCGGATTCCACCGTCGGGCAACGAAGCCTCGATGCTGGAGAAGGTGAAGACCACCGGCGACGTCACCTGCGGCGTGCTGGCGGCCGGCGACAAGGCTCCCGTCTGCCTGGCGATGCTCGACGGCGGCATGCTCAGCGTCAACGGCGGCGACACCAAGGAGACCACCGACGAGCTGGCCACCTTCGCCCAGGCGCTGTACGACAGTTTCGCCTGAGTCGCGCGCCTCAGCCGCGGCGAAGGGTGTTGTCCATCACATAGCTGTCGCCGCGGTAGGAGTGTTCCCCGTACTCAAGGGCCATTCCGTTGGCGTCGTGGCTGAGCCACTGCACCGTCAGCACCGCGTCGGCGCGGGTCAGCCCCAGCAGCCGGCGCTCCCGGGCGGTGGGCAGCCGGGCGGCGATCCGCTGCCGGGCCTCGGCCTTCTCGTGTCCGCGTTCGGCCAGCACCGCGTACAGGCTGCGATCGATGAAGTCGTCGGCGGCGACGTCGTTGAAGACCGGCGGGAGCCAACTACGCAGCACCACCAGCGGCTGGCCGTCGGAATAGCGAAGCCGCTCCAGGTAGACCAGCGGGGTGCCCGGCTTCAACCCGAGGGCCTCAGCCGCTCGACGATGGGGGCGCGAACCCTGCAATCGCAACACCTCGGTATGGGGCTTGCGGCCGGCGCCCTTCAACTCGTCGAAGAGCGGGGTCAGGGAGTCGCGCTGGCCGACCACCTGGCTGGCGACGTGTGTTCCCACCCCGCGCCGGCGCACCAGCAGGCCCTGCTGCACCAGCTCGTTGATCGCCTTGCGGATGGTGGGGCGGGACAGGTGCAGCCGCGCCACCAGCGCCAGCTCGTTCTCAAAGGGATCGCCCGGTTTCAGCGAGCCACTGCGGATGGCCCCCGCCCACTGTTCGGCCAGCTGGTGATAGAGCGGCACGGGGCTGGCGCGGTCCACCACCACGGGGAGGCTGTTGGGCATGGGGCCAAGCTACCGTGAGCCAATGTAAGGTGACAATGTTGAGCTTTGTCACATGTCATGTCCGGAGGATCCGTCGTGAAGCCCCGCCTGTTGTCATCGCTGGCCGTCGTCGCCAGCCTCTTGCTCGCCACCGGCTGCTCCGCCACCGGTGGGCGTGCCGCCGCCGAGAAGTCCGCCGCTGCCGGGGGCTGCGCCAGCACCACCATGAAGGTGACGATGATCACCCATTCCGCGCCCGGCGACGACTTCTGGGATCTGGTGCGCAAGGGTGCCGAGGATGCCGCCAAGAAGGACTGCATCGCGCTGGAGTACCAGGCCAGCCCCGAGGGTGCCGAACAGGCCAACCTGGTCAATGCCGCCGTCGACAAGAAGGTTGACGGGATCGCGGTGACGCTGAGCAAGCCCGACCAGATGTCCGCCGCCGTGAAGGCGGCCGTCAAGGCCGGGATCCCGGTGACCGCGATGAACGGTGGCGTCGACGTCTGGCAGCGCCTGGGCGTGCAGGGCTTCTTCGGCCAGGAGGACAAGGTGGCCGGCCAGAAGACCGGCGAGAAGCTCAAGACCGACGGCGCGGCAAAGGTGCTGTGCATCCTGCATGAGCAGGGCAATGTGGGCAACGAGTCGCGCTGTGCCGGCGTGAAGCAGGTGCTGCCGAATACCGAGACCCTCTACGTCACCGGGACCGACATCGCCGACGTCGAGACCAAGATCACCGCCAAGCTGCAGCAGGACAAGGAGATCGACACCGTCCTGGGGCTGAAGGCCTCGGTGGCCCTGACCGCCGTCAAGTCGGTGAAGGAGGCCGGCTCCAACGCCCGGATCGCCACCTTCGACACCAATGCCGAGCTGGTCAAGGCCATCCAGGACGGCAGAATCGCCTTCGCCGTCGACCAGCAGCCCTACCTGCAGGGCTACCTTGCCGTCGATGCGCTGTGGTTGTACAAGACCAATGGCAACTCGATCGGCGGCGGCACCGCGACGCTGACCGGCCCCGCCTTCATCGACAAGTCCAATGTGGACGCGGTCGCCAGCTACGCCGCGGCGGGCAAGCGATGAGTGCGGACACACCCGACGCAACCACGGCGGCCGAGCCTGTCGAGGCCGCATTGACGGCCGATGACCGCACCCGACGCCGCTCCCTGGCGACCCGGCTGCTGGTGCGCCCGGAGATCGGCTCCCTGGTGGGCGGCCTGGCGATCATGGTCTTCTTCCTGGCCGTCGCCCCCAGCTTCCGGAACCTGGACAACATCGGCACGATCCTCTACCAGGCGTCGACGATCGGCCTGATGGCCGTCCCGATCGCGATGTTGATGATCGGTGGCGAATTCGACCTGTCGGCCGGTGTGCTGGTCACCACCGCCGGGCTGGCCGCGGCGCTGCTGAGCTGGTGGTTCAACCTCAATGTCTGGGTGGGGGTGCTGCTGGCGCTGCTGGTCACCCTGGCAATCGGCCTGGTCAACGGCCTGTTGCTGGTGCGGACCAAGCTGCCCAGCTTCCTCACCACGCTGAGCACCTTCTTCGTGTTGCAAGGCGTCAACCTCGGTGTCACCCGGTGGGTCAGCGGCAATGTCTCGACGGCCGCGATCGACGACATGGCGGGCTGGGAATCGGCCCGCAAGGTCTTCGCCTCCCAGTTCGCGCTGCAGGTCGGCGGGCACAGCATCACGCTGCGGGTCACGCTGCTCTTCTGGCTACTGCTCACCATGCTGGGTGCGTGGATCATGCTGCGCACCCGGCAGGGCAACTGGGTGCTGGCCGTCGGCGGCGACGAGGCAGCGGCCCGCGCCTCGGGCGTGCCGGTGCGGCGCACCAAGGTGGCGCTCTACCTCTTCGTCGCCTTCTGTGCCTGGCTCAGCGGGATGCACCTGCTGTTCGGTTACGGCGTCGTCCAGTCCGGTGAGGGCGTCGGCAAGGAGTTCATCTACATCATCGCCGCGGTGATCGGCGGTTGCCTGATGAACGGCGGCTTCGGTTCGGTGGTGGGTGCGTCCGTCGGTGCGCTGATCTATGGCATGACCCAGCTGGGCATCAACTACGCCGGCTGGAATCCGGACTGGTTCAAGACCTTCCTGGGCGTGATGCTGCTGGCCTCCACGTTGTTGAATGTCTGGCTGAAGCGAAAGGCGGAACAGCGATGAGTTCGACGACGGGCGGTCTCCCCACCCCGAACCCCTCCGCGGCCAACCACCCTCGCTCGTCCCTCGCTCGGGGGCCAGTCCCATCCACGGCCTCGGAGGGGTCCGGGGCTGGGGAGGCCGCGATCTTGGAACTCAAGGACGCGGGGAAGAGCTATGGGAATGTCGAGGCGCTGCGTGGGGTGAATCTGGTGGCCCGGGCCGGCGAGGTCACCTGCGTGCTGGGCGACAATGGTGCCGGCAAGTCGACGTTGATCAAGATCGTCTCCGGGCTGCACGAGCACTCGTCGGGCGAGCTGCTGGTCAACGGTGAGCCGACGCACTTCGGGTCGCCGCGTGACGCGCAGGCCGCCGGGATCGCGACGGTCTACCAGGATCTGGCGCTGGCCCCGCTGATGGCGATCTGGCGCAACTTCTTCCTGGGCAATGAGCTCACCCGCAAGCCCTTCGGCCGGCTGGACATCGCCCGGATGAAGCAGATCACTGGCGAGGCTATGCGCCGGATGGGGATCGACATTCCGGATTTGGAGACTCCCGTCGGCTCGCTCTCTGGCGGGCAACGGCAGTGCGTCGCGATTGCCCGGGCCGTGCACTTCGGCGCCAAGGTACTGGTGCTCGACGAGCCGACCGCCGCACTCGGCGTGAAGCAATCGGGCGTGGTGCTGCGCTACATCGCCAAGGCCCGCGAGGCCGGCGTCGCCGTGATCTTCATCACCCACAACCCGAACCACGCCTGGCTGGTGGGCGACCACTTCGTCGTGCTCAAACTGGGCCGGGTCAGCCTGGACGGCACCAAGAACCAGATCACACTGGACCAGCTGACCACCGAGATGGCCGGCGGCGCCGAGCTCGACGCCCTGGCGCACGAACTGCAGGGCTGAGCCTCTTCCGCACGTCGCTATGGTTCTTCGACGTCGCGACCCTAGCTAGGTCAGCGACGTCAAACAACCATCGCGACGTGCGTCGCAGACCGTGGCACAGTTGACCGGGTGCGCGCTCCCTCCCTGTATCGACGGCTGTTCTGGCCGATCCTGGCCCCGTCGCTGCTGATCGGCGTGGCCGGTGGGGCGACCGTGCCGGTGCAGGTGCTGGCCGCCATGCAGCTGGGTGCCTCGGCTTCGTTGGCGGCGGCGATCGTCGCGATCGTCGGCGGGATCGGCCTGGCGACGACGGTGCATGCCGGCCGGTTGATCGACCGGCTGGGCGACAAGCGCGCGATGCTGCTGGCCACCGGGGTGATCACGGTCTTCACCGCCGTCACCATCGCCGCGCTGGTCTGGGGCGGGCGCGGGGCGCTGGCGCTGTTCATGGCCGCCGCCTTCGGCCGGGCACCCGCGATGAACATCTGGAGCCTGGCCCGTCAGGCTTACACCGCGGATCACGTAGGCCCCGACGAGGTGGGCCGGGCAATGACCGCGCTGGGTGGCACCATGCGGATCGGCAACCTGATCGGCCCGCTGGTGGGCGGTGTGCTGCTGCTCTGGCTGCCGTTGTGGAGCGTCTTCGTGCTGAGCGTGCTCTGCGCGGTGCTGGCCGTCGCGATCCTCTACCGCCCGGAAGCAGCCACGATGGCCGAGCCTGTCGAGGCCCCTTCCGCCCAACCCCTCGACAGGCTCGGGGACCACGCGACCACGACCGCCGAGCCTGTCGCGGCCTCCTCGCCCAGCGGCGTCCGCTGGAGCCGGGTGATCCTGGCGGGGATAGCCATCACCACCCTGGCCGTCGCCCGCGTCGCGCAGCCGGTGATCGTGCAGCTCTGGGGCGTGCACATTGGTCTGCATGAATCCACCATCTCGCTGGTGGTCGCCGCCGGTGCGGCAATCGAGATCATCCTGATGTTCCCCGGCGGCTACCTCAAGGACCGGCTGGGCCGGGCAATGATCCTGATCACCTGCTTGCTGATCTACGGCACCGGTTTCCTGCTGGTGGTGCCGTTCAGCGCCTGGTGGGGGCTGGTGGGCATGGTGCTGGCCGTCGTCGTGATGGCCGTCGGAAATGGTCTGGGGGCCGGGGTGAACATGACGATCGGCGCCGATCTGAGCCCCAGCCAGGGTCGCGGCCGCTTCCTGGGGGTCTGGGCGCTGTTCAGCAATGTGGGTGTGCTGGGCGGGCCGCTGCTGATCTCCCTGCTGGTGGCGACGGTCAGCGTCCAGGCGGCAGTGTTGGCGATCGGCGGGATCGCCGTCGCCGGTGCCGCGTGGATGACCGTCTTCGCTGGCCGGATCGGCCTGCCGAAGGGGATCGGCCGCACCACGCCAAGGTGAAGCTCAGGCGCTGATCGCCCTGATGGTCTCACGCACCATCGCCAGCTCCTCGTTGGTGGGGATCACCAGGATCTCGATCCTGGACTCCGGCGTGGAGATCCGGCGTGCCTGCTTGGAGCGCACCGCGTTCACCTCGTCGTCCAGCACGGCGCCGAAGTAGCCCAGCTTGTCCACCACGGCCTTGCGCACATCGGCGGCATTCTCACCGACGCCGGCGGTGAAGGTGATGCAGTCGATCCCCCCGAGGTGGGCGATGTAGTTGCCGATGTAGCCGACCAGTCGGTGGACGTAGACCTCCATGCCGATCTGGGCGTTCTCGTCACCCTGTTCGATCAGCGCAGCAATGTCGCGCATGTCCGTCTTGCCGGTCAGGCCGAGCATGCCGGAACGTTTGTTGAGCAGGGAATCCACCTCGGCGACGGTCAGGTTCATCTCACGGCCCAGGTAGGCGTGCAGGCCGGGGTCGACGTCGCCGGAGCGGGTACCCATCACCAGGCCCTGCAGCGGGGTGAGGCCCATCGACGTCTCGATCGGGTGCCCGCCGTCGATGGCGGAGACCGAGGCGCCATTGCCCAGGTGGCAGACAATCTGCTTCAACTCGGAGATGTCTCGCCCCAGGAATTCGGCGGCCTGGCCGCTGACGTACTGGTGCGAGGTGCCGTGGAAGCCGTAGCGGCGGATCTGGTGCTCGTGCGCCAGCTGCTGGTCGATCGCGTAGGTGTAGGCGGCGCGCGGCAGCTCGGCGAAGAAGGCCGTGTCGAAGACGGCGACGTGCGGCACATTGGGCAGGATCTCCCGGGCGGCACGGATACCGGCGATGCCGGGCGGGTTGTGCAGCGGGGCCAGGCCGGAGAGCTGCACCAGCTTGTCGATGACGGCCTGGGTGATGATGGTGGTGGAGTTGAACTCGGTGCCGCCGTGCACGGTGCGGTGGCCGACGGCGACGGCCTCGGTGATGTCCGGGCCGTGGTTGTCGAACATCTTCACCACGGCGGCGATCGCCTCGGTGTGGCTGGGGAAATAGGTGGAATCGTGGAATTCCTCGCCGTCCACCTCGTGGTCAATGGTGCCGGGCGTCGGCTCACCAACCTTCTGCACGAGGCCCACGGCCATCACGTCTTCGGTATCAGCGTCGATCATTTGGTACTTGATGCTGGACGATCCGCAGTTGAGCAGCAGGATGGGCTTCGGCATGGCGCCAGCCTATCGGGCGATCCCGGGGCAATTGACCCGGGGATCGCCGTGAGTGGAGGTGGGGGGCAGAGCCACGGTGCCGACCAAGGGGTGGCACGGGGCTGTTGGTGGACGGGACGGTCCAATAACTTTGAATCAGCGAGACGACGGCGTCCCGCGTCGAAGGAGTCATGTCGATGTCCAAGCGTCTCACCGCCACCGAATTCGTCCAGACCGTCGTCGATGAGGGCAGCTTCGTCCACTGGGGGCTGCCGCTGGAGAACCCCGAAGACCCGGATTATGCCGCCGAACTGGCCGCGGCCCGGGAGAAGACCGGTCTGGATGAGGCGGTGCTGACCGGCGAGGCCACCCTGGACGGTCATCGGGTTGCCCTGGTGGTGGGGGAATTCCGCTTCCTGGGCGGCTCGATCGGGCACGCCGCCAGCGATCTGGTGCTGCACGCCGTCGACCGTGCCACGGCCGAACGGATCCCGCTGTTGGCCGCGCCCTGCTCTGGCGGCACACGGATGCAGGAGGGCACCGCCGCCTTCGTGCAGATGGTCAAGATCGGCCAGGCGGTGCAGGCACACCGTCACGCCGGACTGGTCTATCTGGTGCACCTGCGGCACCCCACCACCGGCGGGGTGCTGGCGTCCTGGGGTTCGCTGGGCCAGTACACGACGGCCGAACCCGGCGCACTGGTGGGCTTCCTGGGGCCACGTGCGCAGGAGGCGATCGCCGGGGAGATGATCCCGGAGGGGATCCAGCGCGCCGAGAACCTGCAGGAGCGGGGGATCATCGACGCCGTCGTGCCCAATGACGAGTTGCGGGCAGTCTGGGCCCGGCTGCTGGCCGCGGCCGGCGCGCCCCGCGTCGGGCCCAAGCTGGTGCGCCGCGAGGCCTCCCACCTGGCCGAGGAAGCCGATCCCTGGGAGTCCGTCCAGGCCACCCGGCACACTGCCCGGCCAGGGCTGGTGGATCTGGCGCACTACGAGTGCACGGACATGGTCTGGTTCAGCGGCACGGGCGACGGTCAGGTGGACCCAGCGGTGCGCGTCGGGCTGGCCAAGTTCCGTGACATTCCGTGCGTGTGGGTCGGGCATGACCGCTCCGCCAGCCACGGTGAACCGCTCTCCCCGGCCGGGCTCCGGCTGGCCCGACGGGGATTCCGGTTGGCCGACGAACTGAACCTGCCCGTGGTCAGCATCATCGACACACCCGGCGCGGCGTTGACCCAGCAGGCCGAGGAGATGGCGCTGGCCGGGGAGATCGCCCGCACTTTGGGTTGGCTGGCGGACCTGCCGGTGCCCACCGTCTCGGTGATCCTGGGGCAGGGCGGTGGGGGTGCGGCCCTGGCTATGCTCCCGGCCGACCGCATGCTGTGTGCGGGCAAGGGCTGGCTCGCGCCGCTGCCGCCCGAGGGCGCCAGCGCCATCGTGCACCGCAATGCGCACATGGCCGCCGAGATGTCGCGTCGCCAAGGGCTGGGCGCCCATGACCTGCAGCGCGACGGCGTGGTGGACGAGGTGGTCGGCGAGCCCGATGAGATGTCCGGCGGCGGGGCCGAGGTCTTCTGTCACTCCGTGGGCGAGGCCGTGGCGCACCACCTGCAGGAGCTCCTGGACATGCCTGACGACCAGCGCCTGGCCCGACGCCGGGAACGCTTCCGCAGCATGGGTCGCTGAAAGTCTGGCGCAGTCGTCGGCCGCCACTCGTCGGCAGGCTCACGATCTGCCAGTGAGGCCTCTCGCCTGAGCGCTTCGACCCGCACAGTGCACCGTGACAGCGTCCAGCCACCTGGGGGTGAAAAAGCCCCTCGACGGGATCGGGGACAGGGTCCCGTCACCCGTCGAGGGGCTTGGTCAGAGCTGGCTCAAGCCTGACGCAGCGGCGAACCCGCACCGGCCGGGCGCTCCTGCGCCTGGATGGCGGTGATCGCCACGGTGCTGACGATGTCGTCCACCGTCGCACCACGCGAGAGGTCGTTGACCGCGCAGTTCAGACCCTGCAGGGCGGGACCGACGGCGATTGCGCCGGAGGTCCGCTGCACGGCCTTGTAGGTGTTGTTGCCGGTGTTCAGATCCGGGAAGATCAACACGGTCGCCTGGCCCGCCACCTCGGAGCCGGGCATCTTCTTCTTGCCGACGCCGGGATCAACCGCGGCGTCGAACTGGATCGGGCCCTCGATCAGCAGGTCGGGACGGGCCGCCTTGGCCAACGCCGTCGCCTCGCGCACCTTGTCGACGTCGGGGCCGGAGCCGGACTCACCGGTGGAGTAACTGAGCATCGCCACCTTGGGCTCGATGCCGAAGGCCTTGGCGGTGTCGGCGGAGCTGATCGCGATGTCGGCCAGCTGCTCGGCATTCGGGTTCGGGTTGACGGCGCAGTCGCCGTAGACCATCACCTTGTCCGGCATGCACATCAGGAAGGAGCTGGAGACCACCTTGATGCCCGGCTTGGTCTTGATGAACTCCAGGCTGGGGCGGATGGTGTTGGCGGTGGTGTTCACCGCACCGGAGACCATGCCGTCGGCCATCCCGAAGTGCACCATCATGGTGCCGAAGTAGGACAGGTCGGCCATCTTCTCCTTGGCTTGCTCGAAGGTGACCCCCTTCTTCGCGCGCAGCTTGGCGTACTCACCGGCGAACTGGTTGAGCAGCTCGTCGTCGGTGGGGTCGATGATCTTGGCTTTGGAGAGGTCGATCTTCAGCTTGCGGGCGCGCTTGTTGATGGTCAGCGAATCGCCCAGCAGGACGATCTGGGCCACATTGCGCTCCAGGATCGTGGCCGCCGACTCCAGGATGCGGTCATCCTGGGATTCGGGCAGCACGATGGTGCGCACGTCGCTGCGGGCCTGCGCCATGATCTGGTTCTCGAACATCAGCGGGGTGCGCAGGTTCGAGCTGTGCCGGCCGAGCGAATCCAGCAGCTGCGCGACGTTGACATTGTCCGCAAAGAGCTTGCGGCTGATCTCCATCTTGCGCGGCGAACTGGTGCGGGCGCCCTCCAGTCGGGAGAGCTGCTGGGCCGTCTCGTAGGTGGTGGTCTGCACGGTGCAGATCGGCAGCCGGGCGTCGATGCTGCTGAGCAGGGTGCGGACATTGGCCGGGATGTCGTAGCCACCGGTCAGCACCACGGCCGCCAGATCCGGGAAGGAGCTGGAGCGGTGGGCCAGCACCAGCCCGGGCAGCAGATCCACTCGGTCTGCCGGCATCACGACGGTGTGGTCGTTCTGCATGCGGTTCAGCAGGTTGGGCAGGGTCATGCCGGCCACGGTGATGCCCAGCGACTCCTTGCTCAGCTCGCGCTGGCTGCCCAGCCACAGGTCGGCCTTCAGTGCATCCACCTGCATCCCGACGGTGGGCGCGGCCAGCAGGCTGGTCTCGGGCAGCACTCCGGTGACCAGGTCGCCGCGGATGCCGGCCAGGGCGATCCGGGCCTCGTCGGCCAGCTCGGGGGCAATCCGGGTGGCGATCACCGCGAAGATCGAATTGTGCGCGCGCTCGAACTCGGCCAGGCCCACCTCGGCGGAGCGACGGGCCTCGTCGACGGTGCGGTTCTTGCCGCGCACGGCCAGCAGCACCGGCGCGTTCAGGTTGGCGGCCACCCGGGCGTTGAAGTTCATCTCGATCGGCGCCGACACGTCCGCGTAGTCGGAGCCGACGATCACCAGCGCGTCGTAGCGCTTGCGCAGGAATTCGTAGCGGTTGACGATCGTCGTCATCGCCTCGTCCGGATCGGCGGCGAATTCGGCATAGCTGATACCGATGGCGTCGTCATAGGACTGCGGGACCGCCTCGTGGGCGATCAGCGTGCGGGTGACGATGTCATCCTCGGATGACTTCACCAGGGGGCGGAAGACGCCCACGGAGTTGACGGTACGGGCTAGGGCTTCGACAAGGCCGAGCGCAATCGTGCTCTTGCCGACACCACCCTCGGAGGACGCGATGTATACGGCTTTGGTCACACTGCGACCCTACCCCCGTCGGGTAGCTCGTGGGAACGCGGGAGGCCTGCCCGCCGACGACGGGTCAGTGAATGGCCGACGACGACGTCGGACGGCTGGCCGCCTGCGACGCGCGATCGATGAAGTGCCCGGCGACGAGGCCGTCGAGCAGGCCCAGGCCACCGCCGACCCAGCCCATCCAGTCGTGGCCCCGCCACAGCAGTACACCCAGGATGGCGACCAGCAGGGCCACCAGGTAACCCGCCCAGAAGGGCCGGGCGAGATGGTTCAGCGAGCCGACCACCTGCTGGTGACTGCTGACGAACTTGCCGAGCGCGGCCACGCAGATGGCGATGATCGCCAGACCGACTGGCAGCGCGATCTTCCAGGACATCACGGCCAGCAGGAACCCGAGCACCAGCGCGGCGGCTCCGAGCAACACGAAGTACAGCGAGTACTGGCGCCCGACACGACGGGACATGGCGAGGAGTCCGGTGGTGTCGGCGATCTGCGACGGGTCCTGATGCTGGCTCATGCCCACAGTTTCGCAGATCCGGGCCATGAGGTGGCCCAAGCGCCGCTTCCACGACCGACGTTCGTCGCGTCGACGCGGGGACCAGCCCGACGATCCGCTCAGTGGCCAAGGAATGTGGGTGGTGGGAGTTAGGCTCGGAGCCATGATCTCCATGGGTGCCCACGTTGACCAGACCGACCCGATCGCCGAGGCGACCGCCCGCGGCGCAAGCGTCGCGCAGTTCTTCCTGGGGGATCCGCAGGGTTGGAAGGGGCCGCGGGTGGACTATGCCGGCGGCGCCGAGAAGCTGAAGGCCGATGCCCAGGCTGCGGGCATCCAGCTGTGGGTGCACGCCCCTTATGTGATCAACCTGGCCAGCACCAACAACCGGATCCGGATTCCGTCGCGCAAGCTGCTGCAGCAGCAGGTGAGTGCCGCGGCCGAGATCGGCGCCGCCGGGGTGATCGTGCACGGCGGGCATGTCGGCAAGGATGATGACGCGGCCGTGGGCTTCGACAACTGGCGCAAGGCCGTCGACGGGCTGGAGATGGCTGTGCCGATCCTGATCGAGAACACCGCCGGCGGCGCCAACGCCATGGCCCGCCACCTGGAGCGGATCGACCAGCTGTGGAGCACTATCGCGTCGGCCTCGGATGCCGACCAGGTGGGCTTCTGCCTGGACACCTGCCATGCCCATGCCGGTGGCGAGGAACTGGTCGGGCTGGTGGAGAAGGTGAAGGCGATCACCGGCAGGATTGATCTGGTGCACTGCAATGACTCCCGCGACGCCTTTGACTCGGGCGCGGACCGGCACGCCAACCTGGGGCAGGGGCAGGTGGATGCCGAGGGCCTGATCGAGGTGGTCAGGCTGGCCGCGGCGCCGGTGGTGCTGGAAACCCCGGGCGATGCCCAGGTGCACGCGCTGGAGATCGACTACCTGAAGGAGAACCTGGCCTGATGAGCGTCGACCATTCCTCCGGCAAGCCCACCGCGATCGCGCCCCGGCCCTACCTGCCGCCCGTTGCCCGCACCTCCCCGGCACAGCCCGTCGACGAATCCACTTTCCACCTGGCCCGAATGATCGCCGACTCCGCGACCCGCTTCGCCGACCGGCCAGCGACCCGGGTGGAGGGCTCCGACGGCAGCTGGCAGGTGGACGACTACCCGACCTTCCACGCCAAGATCCTGGGGTTGGCGCGGGCGCTGGTGGCCCGCGGGTTGCAGCCCGGTGACCGGGTGATGGTCTTCAGCAACAACCGGCCCGAATGGTCGGTCTGCGATCTTGGAGCGCTCAGCGCCGGCCTGATCGTGGTGCCGGTTTTCGCCACCTCCACCGCCGCACAGGTGCGGCACATCCTCACCGATTCCGGCGCCCGGCTGGCCTTCGTCGCGGGCCAGCGCGAGGCGGATCTGCTGGGCCAGGCCTGCGGCGACGACGTGACGGTGGACGCGATCAGCTTTGACCCGGTGCCCGGGCTGGCCAGCGTCGCCGACCTGCTGGCCGAGGACAATGCCGCGTACGCCGACGAGGTGGCCGCCCGGGTTGCCGCCGGCCGGCCCGAGGACGTCGCGACCATCGTGTACACGTCGGGCACCACCGGCATCGCCAAGGGTGTGATGCTCACGCACGGAGGCTTCGGCAACCAACTGGCCGCGATCGACGACTGCTGGGACTTCCAGCCAGAAGATCATTCGGTCTGCTTCCTGCCGCTGGCGCACTCGCTGGAGCGAATGTGGACCTTCCACCTGTTCCACTGCGGCTGCCAGAACACCTACTGCCCCAACCCGAAGAAGATCGGCGAACTGCTGCCCAAGGCGCAGCCGACGCTGCTGGTCAGCGTCCCGATGCTCTTCGAGAAGGTGATGGCCGGCGCCACGGAGAAGGCCTCCGGCGCGGCGGCCCGGCAGACCATGGAATGGGCGCTGCGGGTGGGCGGCCAGTGCCAGCGCGCCTACCGCAAGGGCAAGCAGCCGGCACTCTACTGGCGTAGCCAGCTGCCGCTGGCCGACAAGCTGGTGCTCTCCAAGATCCGGCAGGCCGTCGGCGGCAGCAAGACGCTGATGGTGAGCGGTGGCGCCCCATTGCGGCGGGAGGTGGAGGAGTTCTTCTCCGCCGCGGGAATCCTGCTGGGGCAGGGTTATGGCCTGACCGAATCCGGCCCGATGATGACCATCTACCGCAACAACAACTACAAGCTGGGCACCGTCGGTTTCGTGATCAAGGGCAGTGACCTGAGCATCGCGGACGGTGGCGAGATCCTGGTGCGCGGCGGATCGGTGATGAAGGGCTACTGGAACAATCCGGAGGCCACCGCGGCGGCGATTCGTGACGGCTGGCTGCACACCGGCGACGTCGGTTATGTGGATCCGGAGGGTTTCGTGACCATCACCGACCGGATGAAGGACATCATCGTCACCGCCAATGGCAAGAATGTGGCGCCGCAAGCGGTGGAGGCGGCGCTGATGGCGGACCCGATCTTCGAGCAGACCGTTGTCGTCGGCGATGCCCGGCCCTGCCTGGTGGCCGTGGTGCAGCCCAGCCGCGACGGGTGGAAGACCCTGGCCGACGAGTTGGGGCTGGCCGACGACCCGCAGCAGCTGACCCGCAATCCCACGGTGGTCGAGGCCCTGCGCGCCCGGGTGTCGAAGCTGACCGAGGAACTGGCGCACCACGAGCAGGTGCGAGGCGTGGTGCTGGCCAATGACCGGATCACCATGGCCAGTGGATTGGTCACGTCGACGATGAAGCTGAAGCGCCGGGATATCGAGAAGGTCTTTGCCAAGGAGATCGAGCAGCTCTACGCGGAACTCAGGCGCACTCGGCGTCGCTGAGCCGTAGGTCGGCTGAGGACTTGCGGGGGTTGACGTGGTGAAATCCCCCTGCGGATGCAAGAATCTTGCCTACGCAACCGTAGGTTCCTCGCCTCGGTCGATTCCGAAAGGTCTGGCATGGAGCACCTTGCCCACATGTTCCGTTCCGTCGTCGCCGAGCACGGAGACCGGCCGGCCACCCGCATCCTCGTCGACGACGAGTGGGTGGTGCAGACCTATTCCGAGCTCGCCCAGGCGGTGCACCGCACGGCGCGCGCCCTGGTGGACGCCGGCGTCCAGTTCGGCGACCGGGTCTCGATCTTTGCGCACAACTGCCCCGAGTGGACCCAGGCTGACTACGCCTGCATGACCATCGGCGCCGTGCCGACCCCGATCTATGCCACCAGCACACCGGAGCAGATCAAGCACATCATCAATGACTCCGGCGCGCGACTGATCTTCGTCAGCGGGGAATCCGAGGCTCGACGCTGCCTTGAGGTGCTGCCCGAGATGCCCAGTGTGCTGAAGCTGATCTCGATCGATCCGCTGCCCCTGGAGCTGATGGAGCCGGGCGTCGTGACCACCTTGGCGCAGTTCGACAAGGTGGCCGGCGATGAAGCGCGACTGGCGGAGCTGGATGCCGAGGTGGAGCGTCGTTTCAACGCCGTCAACCCGGAAGACCTGAGCGTCATCATCTACACGTCGGGCACCACGGGGGACCCGAAGGGCGTGATGCTGCAGCACAAGGCGATGATCGCGCAGACCGCAGGGCTGGAGGCGCACTTCAACTACGTCACCGCTGATGACCACAGCCTGTGCTTCCTCCCGCTCTCGCATGCGCTGGAGCGCGGCTGGTCCACCTTCGTGATGAGCCACGGCTGCATGAACACCTATGTGCCCGACGCCAAGCAGGTGGCGGACATGCTGGTGCTGGCCAAGCCGACGATGATGGCCAGCGTCCCCAAGCTGTACGAGAAGGTCTATGCCACGGCGCACGGCAAGGTGGCCAACGACCCGGCGCGCAAGAAGGTCTTCGACTGGGCGCTGCGGGTGGGCGGCCAGTGCCAGCGCGCCTTCCGCAAGGGCAAGCAGCCCAATTTGTACTGGCGGGCGCAGCTGCCGTTGGCCGACAAGCTGGTGCTCTCCAGCATCCGCGAGGCGATGGGTGGCAACAAGAAGGTGCTGGCCTGTGGCGGCGCTCCGCTGCGGATCCAGGTGGAGGAGTTCTTCTCCGCCGCCGGTCTGCTGGTGGAACAGGGCTTCGGGCTGACCGAGGCGTCGCCGCTGGTCAGCTTCAACCCGCCGACAGCCTTCAAGTTCGGCACCTGCGGCCCGGTGATGCCCGGCGGCGAGCTGCGGATCGGTGAGGGTGGCGAGATCCTGTACAAGGGCCCGAATGTGATGAAGGGCTACTGGAACAATCCCCAGGCCACGGCCGACGCCTTCACCGAGGACGGTTGGCTGCGTACCGGCGACGGTGGCTACGTGGACAACGACGGCTACCTGGTGATCAATGACCGCCTCAAGGACATCATCGTCACGCTGAACGGCAAGAATATCGCGCCGCAGCCGATCGAGGGTCTGCTGCTGGCCGATCCGCTCTTCGAGCACGCCGTGCTGCTCGGCGACAACCGCCCCTGCCTGACGCTGCTGGTCAAGCCATCGCTGCCACACCTGGCGGAGATCGCCGAGAAGCGCGGCATCAGCTACACCAGCCCCACCGAGCTGATGGAGAACTCCGAGATGGCCGAGGAGGTGCGCCAGCGCGTCGTCGCCCTGACCGGCAAGCTGCCCAGCCACGAGCAGATCCGAGACCTGCGGGTGCTCTTCGAGGACTTCACCATGGACAACGGCCTGCTCACGCCCACCTTGAAGGTGAAGCGACGCGAGGTGGAGAAGCGTTTTGGCGAGGTGATCGACGAGATGTACGCCAAGATGGCCGAGCGCCGCAAGGGTTCGGGGCAGAACACCGAGCGCTGACCCAGCTCCGGTCCCCGGGGCTGTCGAGGGGTCTCAGCCCTTGTCGCCGCCCTTGTACTGGGTGGGGGTGTCCAGCACTGCCATGGTGCAGCGGCTGACGCAGACCAGCTTGCCCGCCTCATTGGTGATCCGGATGTCCCAGATCTGGGTGGTGCGGCCCAGGTTGATCGCCTTTGCCTCGCCCGTCAGGATGCCGGGCAGGCCCGGGCGCACGTGATTGGCGTTGATCTCCATCCCGACGGCGTACTGCCTCGACTGGTCAATGGTGAAGGTGGCGGCCCAGCTGGCCAGGGTCTCGGCGAAGAGCACCGAGGCGCCACCGTGCACGACGCCTGCCGGCTGCACGGTGCGCTCGTCGACCACCATGCGGCCGATCAACGAGTCCTCGGTGAAGTCGGTGATCTCGATGCCCAGATGCTCGACGGCGGTGCCGCGGCTGCGCTCGTTGATCTGCTCGGGGGTGGGATGCTCGGTCCAGATGCTCATGGGCCTCTCCGTCGGGGCGGGGAATCTGTCTGGTTCTGCTGACGCCCCATTGTGCCCACGTCGGCTCCCACTGTGCACCCCCAAGCGTCACTCTGCACCCGCTGGGGCGGGTGCCTCGTGACGGGCCAGGGTGCACAGTGCACCACTGCCCGTCCTGTCGAGGCCCCCGGCTGGCTCAGCCGAAGCGCCACTCGATGGTGTTGCTCCAGGTCTCGCCCGGGCGCAGCACCGGGCTGCTTCCCCAGTCACGGTTGGGGCTGTCCGGGTGCTGGTGGGGTTCCAGCGCGATCGCGTCACCCTGGCGCAGTCGCTCGCCGCGGGAGCCGATCCAGCTGCCGTCCAGGAAGTTGCCGGTGTAGACCTGCAGCGCGGGCTGGTCGCTGAACAGCTCCAGCGAGCGGCCATTGGCCGGGCACTCCAGCCGGGCATGGCGGCGCATGCCCGTGCCGCGGATCTGGAAGGAGTGGTCGATCCCCTTGGCCAGGGCGATCTGCTCGTCCTCCTCGCGCACCCGCTCGGCGATCCGGGTGGGCTGGCGCAGGTCGAAGGGAGTATCGGCGACGTCAGCCAACTCGCCCAGCGGGATCGAGTGGACGTCGATCGGGACGTACTGGTCGGCGTCGACACTCAGCAGGTGCTCCTCCGCGGTGCCGCTGCCTGCCAGGTTCAGGTAGGCGTGGCTGGTCAGGCAGCAGACGGTGGGGGCGGTGGTGACGGCGGAGAGCTCCAGCCGGAAGCCGCACTCCAGCAGTCGGTAGGTGGCGGTGGCAGTCAGTTCGCCGGGGAAGCCCTGGTCACCGTCGGGGCTGACCAACCGGAAGGTGATGGCATCGTCCGCCTCGTTGGCCACCTCCCACAGCCGGAAGCTGAAGCCGTCGACGCCGCCGTGCAGCGCGGTGCTGCCCTCATTGGCGGTGAGCTGGTGGGTCTGGCCGTCCAGCTGGAAGCGGGCGTGGGCGATCCGGTTGGCGTAGCGGCCGACGACGGCGCCGAAGTAGGCCGATGCGGACTCCTGCTGCCGGTCCAGGGTGGAGAATCCCACCATGACCGCGCTGTCCGGGTCATCGCCGCGCAAACGGAAACCGTGCACCGCCGCGCCCAGATCCAGCAGTCGCAGCCGGGGCCCACCCTGCTTCCCCAGCAGGTATTCGGTCACCTCCCGGCCGTCGTCCAGCGTGCCGAAGGTCCGCTTCTCCAGAGTCATTCGCCCATCAGCTCCCTCAGGGTCTCCACCGGCAGTTTGGGCTGCCGGTTCTCGTCACACAGGCCATTGGCCTCCTGCAGGGTGTCGGTCAGCTGCGTCCAGCAGTAGCCGCCCAGCACTGGTGAGGCCTTGACTGCCTCCATGATCTCGCGGACGCGGTGCTCGAAGTCACCGGCATCCCGAGCAGAGGAATAACCCCACGTCTGGTCCGCACTCGGTGCTGTGACGAATTCCACTCCGCCGAACTCGCTGATGATCACCGGGAGGTCGAAGGCCTGGTCGGTGCCCAGCGCGATGGCCCGCCCGGCTGGACCGCTGGTGGCGATCATCTGCTCCAGACCCGCATCCGTGTACCGCTCGGTGAGGATGCCGCCCTGCCACTCGTAGTCGTGGATGGTGAGCAGGTCGGAGTCGGTGTGTTCCCAACCGTCATTGGAGATCACCGGACGGGTCGGGTCCAGCGCCCGCACCAGATCCGACAGGCCACGGGTGTAGGCCTGCTGGGCCCCGTCACGGGCCAGATGGGTCACACCCCAGGACTCGTTGAAGGGCACCCAGGCGACGATCGACGGGTGGCCCTCGTAGCTGCGGACAATGTCGATCCACTCCCGGCTGAGCAACTGCACCGCGCGGGAGTCGAAGGCATAGGCGGCGGCGCTCTCGCCCCACAGGGTGAGCCCGAGCTTGTCCGCCCAGAAGATGAAGCGCGGATCCTCCACCTTCTGGTGGATCCGGGCCGAGTTGAAGCCCAGGTCAAGGATCAGCTGCACCTCCTCGCGCATGGCCGTCAGCGACGGCGGGGTCAGGTGGGAGCTGGGCCAGTAGCCCTGCTCCAGTACGGATCGCACGATCGCGGGCCGGAAGTTCAGTTCCATCCGGTCCGTGCCGACGGCCACGTCGCGGAAGCCCAGGTAGCCGCTCACCTCGTCGGGAAGATCCGCGTGCAGGACGGCAGCCGCGTCCAGCAGCGTCGGCTGCCCGGGCTGCCACAGCAACTGCTCGTAGTTGACGCCATTGTCCTGGCCGGACAGCGGCAGGGTGATCTGGTTGTCCTGGGCGTCAACCAGCACGGTGGCGGCGGCCAGCCGACGCCCATCGTGGGCGACGGCCAGATCCAGCTCCACCGGGGTCGCGGGACGCCGGTTCAGCTCGACGTGGGCGGTGACGCTGCCCTGGGCGACGTCGCTGCGCCAGACCAGCCGGGTCAGGTGCAGCGGCGCCACCGACTCCAACCAGACGGTCCGCCAGATGCCGGTGGTGCGGTGGTACCAGATGACGTGCGGCTGTTCCTGCCAGTCCTGCTTGCCGCGGGGCTGGCGGGTGTCCAGGGGATCCTCGAAGGCCCGGACGGTGATCACATGCTGATCGGTGGATGGATCCAGCGCCGGCGTGATGTCGAAACTGAAGGCGGTCTGGCCGCCGACGTGGCTGCCCACCAACTGCCCGTCGACGAAGACCGTCGCCTCATGGTCAACCGCCCCGAAGTGCAGCAGCAGACGTCGCCCGTCGGCGTGGCCGGCGGCGCGCAGATCGTCATTGGAGACCTCGATCCGGTACCAGACGCAGGGGTGGAAGCCCTTGTCATCGATCCCCGAGGCCTGGGTCTCGGGGGCGAAGGGCAGCTGGATCTGGCGGTCGAAGGGTGCGGCGGTGCGCTCCCAGTGCTCGTCGATGCCCACCTGGTCGTCGTCGTGGGCGAAGCCCACCAGGCGATCCAGGCTCAGCCACGCCTCGCGCAGCAGGGTGGGGCGCGGATGGCTGCCGTCCT
This sequence comes from Luteococcus sp. H91, assembly GCF_038433135.1. Taxonomy (NCBI): domain Bacteria; kingdom Bacillati; phylum Actinomycetota; class Actinomycetes; order Propionibacteriales; family Propionibacteriaceae; genus Luteococcus; species Luteococcus sp. H91. The sequence goes on from NZ_JBCDMV010000001.1 coordinate 48,672, forward strand.
GCTGGCTGGCGGGGCACGACTGGGCGATGCGCAACGCGGCATTGGGCATGGCGGGACCTCTTTCGGTGGTGGTGCTGAGCTGAGTTGTGCTGAGCTGGGTGGTGCTGGGGGAGGGAAGGTCAGGGCTTGTCGGGGTGGTCGGTGGTGGGGGCCTCGATGGTCGCCTTGCGCCCGTCGAAGCGGACCTTGCTCAGCCACATCTGGCGGCCGGTGGCCTCGTCGCCGACGGCATCCGGCTGCCAGGCGTGGTAGACCATCCACCATTGTTCGCCGACCTTGATCAGCTGGCAGTGACCGGGGCCCGCTGCCACCTCATTGGCGGCCAGGGCCGGCTCGGGATCCTTCACGAAGGGGCCGAGCGGGGAATCGGCCACGGCATGCCCGACGGCATAGTCGGCCGATCCGTAGTCATTGGCGGAGTAGAACATGTGGAAGACCCCGTCGATCTCCACCACCGCCGGACCCTCCACCAGGTGCCCTTCCCAGGGCAGGTCCTGCTGGAAGAGCTTGGTGGGCTTGCCGACCAGACCCTTGCCGTCGGGGCTGAGCTGCTGCGCCTTGATCCAGGTGTCGGTCTTGATCGCATTGCCGTCATTCTTCCAGTACAGCCAGGCCTTGCCCGACGAGTCGATGAAGGGCGACTGGTCGATCGAACCACCCTCCTTGGTCTCGCAGACCAGCGGCTTGGCGGAGTCGTCGACGAAGGGTCCCTCCGGCTTGCCGGCGGTGGCCACCGAGATGCACTGCCACTGCGGGTCCGGTGCCTTGGTGGTGTAGTACAGCCGATAGCTGCCGTCGGTCCACTTGATGATCTCCGGCGCCCAGACCTTGCCGGAACTGGACCAAGGGGCGACGGTGGGCAAGGCGTCCTTGCCCTGGGTCCATTCGGTCATGTCCGGGCTGGTCAGCACCTGGACATTCATCCCGTTGCCATTGGTGGCGATCGCCAGGTAGCCGTCGCTGCCCTTGATCACCTGGGGATCGGGGAAGTTGTACGGGTAGACGGGGTTGGTGAAGCCGCTGGTCATTGACTGTCCTGAGGAGGTACTGGGGGTAGTGGTCGAGTCCGGGGTTGTCTGGCCACAGGCGCTGAGGCCGGTGGCCAGACAACCGGCCAGAAGGACGGCGACTGCATGGGACGGGCGAGACATCGTCGTCTCCTCTGGTGGTGGGGTGGGGACTACTTGAGGCCAGAGCTGGCGACGCCCTGGATGATGTAGCGCTGGAGGGCCACGAACAGGATCAGCACGGGCACCGCCGCGATCGTGGCGCCGGCCATCACCACCGGGTAGTCAATGGTGTAGGCGCCCTGCAGGCGGGCCAGGCCGATCGGAAGCGTCAACATGGTGTCGCTGAACATGGTGTACAGCGGCCAGATGAAGTCATTCCAGTTGGCCAGGAATTGCAGGACCAGCAGGGTCATGATCGCCGGCCGGGCATTGGGAAGCACGATCGAGAAGAAGGTGCGGAAGGGGCCGGCCCCGTCGATCCGGGCGGATTCCTCCAGCTCGAAGGGAAGCCCCAGGAAGAACTGGCGCATGAAGAACATCCCGAAGGCGCTGGCCGCACCGGGGATCACCAGGGCCTGGAAGCTGTCCAGCCACTGCAGCCGGCTCATCAGTTCAAAGTTGGGCATCAGGAAGACGAAGCCGGGCACGAACATGGTCGCGATGATCAGCTTGAACAGGGCATCGCGACCCCGGAAGGTCATCCGGGCCAGGGCATAGCCGGCCATCGCGCAGATGGTGACGCTCAGCAGCGCGAACAGCGTGGCCGCGATCGCGGAGTTGGCCAGCCAGCGGAAGACCGGCGAGGCGTCGTCGACGAAGAGCAGCGTGCGGAAGGCGCCCAGCGTGGGCATCTTCGGGAAGACCGTCGGGGGCACCGCCTGGGACTCGACGCGGGTCTTGAAGGCCGTCAGCATCATGTAGCCGATCGGGAAGATGAAGACCAGCGAGAGCAGGATCATCCCCAGCCAGAAGAAGGGATTGCGACGAGAGCGGTTCATGCGAGGGTTCCTTCCTGGAGGCCCTTGGCGCGTCGCCGGGCATTCTTGCGTTCCTTCTCGGCGTCCTTGTCGCGCATCAGCCAGAACTGGATGATGGAGACGATGGCCAGGCACAATGCCAGTAGGTAGCTCATGGCGGCGGCCTGGCCGGCCCGGCTCTCCTTGAAGCCCAGGTCCGTCATCACCATCAGGGCGGTGCGGGTGGACTCGGTTGGCCCACCCTTGGTGATCATGTACGACTGGCCGAACATGTTGGCACTGGCCAGCACGGTGGTGACCAGCACGAAGACCACCACGGGTCGCAACCCCGGCAGAGTGATGCTGAAGAACTGTTGCACCTTGTTGGCGCCATCCAGCGAGGCGGCCTCATACTGTTCCGGCGGGATGTCGCCCAGGCCAGCGACGTAGATGATCGCGTTGAAGCCCATCGTCCACCAGACCGTGACACCCACCAGCGAGATCCACGCCCAGGGCTGGTCGGTGGTCCACTGGATGTCGGTGTGCAGCAGCGAGTTGATGATGCCGAAGTTGCCGTCCAGGAAGTAGCGCCACATCAGGCCGATCACCGAGACGCCCAGCACATAGGGGGCGAAGAAGGTGGCGCGGAAGAAGGTACGTCCGGGGAAGTTGCGGTGCAGCAACATCGCCAGCAGCAGGGGCAGCGTCACCAGGAAGGGGACGCTGAAGAGCACGAAGAGCCCGGTGTTCTTCATCCCATTCCAGAAGGGCTTGTACTGCACCGCGGCCGGATCGAACAGATCGGTGTAGTTCTGCAGGCCGATGAAAGGCTTGCCCGGCAGGGTGAAGTCCCAGTCGTGCAGGCTGATCCACAGGCCGTAGAAGGCCGGCAGGATGGTGAAGATGAAGAACAGTGTCAGGAAGGGGGCCAGGAAGACCAGTGGCACCCAGGCCGCCTGGTGACGCCGGCCCTTGCGACGCGCGGCGGGCGCAGAGGCCCGCAGGCCGGGGGTTGCGGAACCCCCGGCCTGCGAGTTGACGGCGGAACTCATGCCCCGTACTTCTTCGCGTTGGCCTCGAGCACCTTGGTGGCGCGTTCCGCAGAGGAGTTCAGCACGGTGGCGACGTCCTTCAGGCCGAGGGTGATCTCATTGAGACCCTTCTCGAACTCGCCGAAGGCGTCAGCGATACCGGGGACGGCCGGCGGGAAGAACAGGTCGTCAACCTGAACAGCCAGGGCGGACTGCTCCTTGAGGGCCTTGAACTCAGCCGAGTCGCGCACGGTGTTGCGGGCCGGAACCTGGCCACCCTTGGCCCATTCCAGCGACTTCTGGGAGACCCAGTTCAGGAAGACCTTGCCAGCGGTCGCCTTGTTCTGGTCCTGGCTCTTCTGCACCGGCAGCACGAACTGGTGCGAGCCGGCCCAGGCAGCGTCCTTGCCGCCGATATTGGGCAGGCGGGTGACGCCCCACTGAAGGTCCTTCTTCTCGTTCAGGGTGTTGATGGACCAGATGCCATTCCAGTTGAAGGCATTCTGCCCATTCTGCAGGGCCAGGAAGTCGGCATCCTGGGCAACCTTGGCGGGGGAGTAGCCCTGTTTGATCAGGTTCTGCCACCAGGTCAGCGCCTTGACCGCGGCCTCTTCATTCCAGGTGGCCTTGGTGCCCTCGGCGTTGTAGAGACTGCCGCCGAACTGGTTGATCAGGCTCTGGGTGCTCATGCTGCCCGTGAACGGGAAGGGAGTGGCCCAGTGCCCCTGGATGCCCTTCGACTTGAGCTTGTCCAGCGCATCCATGTAGGAGTTCTCGTCCATCGGCGGCTTGTTCGGATCCAGGCCGCCCTTCTCCATCACGGCCTTGTTGTAGAAGAAGCCCAGCGGGTGCACGTCCAGCGGGATGGCGTAGCGGACATCCTTGTAGATGCCAGCCTTCCACGGAACCGGGGCAAAGTCGGTCTCGCTCAGGTTCAGTGCCTTGGCCACGTCATCGAGCGGCTGGATGATCTTGCGGGCCGCATTGGTGGCCACCGAGTCGACGTGCATGATGGCGACGTCAGGGCCCTTGCCGGCCTGCACCGCCGTGGGGAGCTTGGTGTAGTAGTCGGCCCACTGCATGGTCTGGACGCTGATCTTGATGTTCTTGTGGTCCGCCATGAACTGGTCGACCAGCTTCTTCATGAAGGCGCCATCGCCGCCGGTGAAGCCATTCCAGAATTGGAGCGAGACCTCCGGGCCGTCATAGCTGGTGGCCGCCGCGGTGGCGGGACCGGTGGCGGCGCCGCCCCCGGCGCTCTTGCCGCCGCCACAGCCAGCGAGGGTGGCGGCTGCGCCGAGGCCAAGACCTGCGGTCAAGATGCTGCGACGGGTGAACGAACTGTTCGGGATGGTCATGGCGGGATTCCTTCGGTCTGCGAATACAGGAGACGCGTTCACCAGTGAACGGGTCCGGGTGTTGATCGAGCGCTGTGTTGATCAGATGCTGTGCTGATCGGGCGCGTCCGGGAGGTGCTGCCATGCAACTCCCGTCGCGATAGAACCAACTTTGCAACGGTGGAAGTTCAAAGTCCAGTGCTTTCGAAGGATTTCCCGAAAAAAGTTGCAACGGAGGCAAAACTCTGGAGGTTGACTCCAGACATCCACGCCATCGGGCCTAGGCTGTGGGCATGGCGGTTCGACTGAGGGATGTGGCGGAGCGGGCAGGCGTCTCGGTGCGCACCGCCTCCAATGTGGTCAACGACTTCCCGCATGTGAAGCCGTCCACCCGGCTGCGGGTGCAGTCGGCCATCGACGAGCTTGGCTACCGACCCAATCTCAGCGCTCGGCAGCTCAAGTACGGGCGCAGCGGCTTCATCGCACTGGCCATCCCCCAGATCGACTCGCCCTACTTCGCGGAACTGGCGCAGAAGTTCACCGAGGCGGCCGCTGAGCGCGGCTTCATCGCCCTGATGGACGTCACGAATGGTCGACCCGAGCTGGAGAAGCAGGTGATGTCCGGCGTGCAGAGCCACATGGTGGACGGCGTCGTCTTCTCCCCGCTCTCGGTGAAGGCGAAGGACTTCCTGGCGCGAAAGGACACCACGCCGATGGTGCTCCTGGGGGAGCGGGCGGTCCCGGAGGGCTATGACCACGTCGCGGTGGATTCCATCGTCGCCTCGCGCGCGATGGTGGAACATCTCCTGGGGCTCGGGCGGCGCCGGATCGCAGTGATCGGTTATGAGGCCTTCGACGGCACCGCCTCCGTGCGGCTGCAGGGCTACCGGGATGCGTTGAGCGCGGCTGGCCTTCCCCTTGAGGATGAACTGATGGTTGGGGTGCCGGCCTACCTGCGCGCCGAGGGGCAGGCCGCCATGCAACGGCTGCTGGCCCTGCCGTCGCCGCCGGATGCCGTCTTCTGCTTCAACGACCTGATGGCCATCGGCGCCCTCAGCGCCTGTCGACAGGCGGGTGTCCGGGTTCCGGAAGATGTGGCGGTGGCGGGTTTTGACGGGATTGCGGAAGGGGTCTTCTCCGACCCTCCCCTGACCACGATCCAACCCGATCTGGGAGCGCTGACCACGCAGGCGCTGCGGCTCCTGCTGGGGCGGATTGACGGTTCGCTCACCAGCCCTGCGGAGGACTACAAGGTGCCTTGGAAGCTGGTGGTGCGGGCCAGCACCGTGCGCTGAGCAGTGGGCCCGTCCCCTCCCGGGGGCCGGCAAACCACGATTGCCGAGCTTGGCGGATGGCATGTCCGGTTTGGTCGCTCTCGCCCAGGTTGACGTCGCGCCTGATTGAGTTCGGTGAGCCGGTTTGTGCTCCTGGCGCCCGGCATTTCGGGCGCTGGGAGCATGAGGTGGCTCGGGGTGTCGGATGTGGCGCGACGTGGCGCGGTTGCCCCTCGACAGACTCGGGGATCGTGGTCGGCTTGGGCTGTTGGGGCGCCGGTCAGGCGTCGGTGTCGGGATCGCCCAGGCCCATGGCGACGTCTTCCGCGTCCTCCTCGGCCTGTTCCTCCGCCTCGATCGCCTCCAGCTTGTCGTCGTCGTCCAGCCGCTCCGCCGGCGAGAAGGCCACATCGGCGGCCTTGCACAACCGGGAGGCCACGCCGGGTAGCCGGGTGGTCCAGGCCAGCTTGTTCACCAGCGCCACCAACTGTTCACCGCTGAACGCAAGGCTCTCGTAAGAGGCGTCGGCGGTGGTGTGGGCATCCTCCACCAGCGTCGCGTCGTAGCCGCGGTAGAGCGCACCGAACAGGGTGCTGCGGACGCAGAAGTCGCTCTGCGCGCCGGTGATCCACAGGTGGCTCGCGCCGACGGCGGCCAGGGCATCGTCCAGGGTGGTCTCCGCGAAGGAATCGCCGAACCGCTTCTCGATGAGCTGCTCGCCGGGCTCGGGCATCAGCTCACCGACGATCTGCCACTCCTCGCTGCCCGCCTGCAGCCCCGGCCCCTGGTGCCGTACCCAGACCACCGGTGTTCCGGCCAGCCGGGCCCGTCGCACCAGATCCGCAATGGTGGTGATGATCCGCTGCGACTGCCACAGATCCGCCATCACGCCCACCTGGACGTCGACCACCAACAGGGCGTCGCCGGTGCGACCGGTGAACAGGCTCATCAGGGGCTCCTTCGCTTGGCTGATTGGAGCCTAGCGTCCTGAAGACGACGGTGGCCCGACTCCAAGGGAGTCGGGCCACCGGGGAAAGCTCGTGCTGGGCTTGCCTGTCGGGCTGCCTGGATCAGGCGGGGCGCACGGCGCCCGCGATCGGCATGGTGTTCATCGACACCTTGGCCACGGGCTTGCCGGGACGCGAGGCGTGGATGACCTGGCCGTCGCCGACGTAGATGCCGACGTGGCCGCCGCCGTAGAAGACGACGATGTCGCCGGGCTGCAGGTTGCTGGTGGACACGTTCTGCAGGCCACTCCACTGCGCGTAGCTGGTACGCGGGATGCTGACGCCGGCCGCAGCCCAGGCGGCGGAGGTCAGGCCGGAGCAGTCGTAGCCGCCGTTGCCGTTGCCGCCGTAGACGTACGGGGTGCCGATGGCGCCGTAGGCGAAGTTCACGGCGGCCTGGGCCTTGGAGGAGCCGGCCGACTCGCTGCTGGCGCTGCTGGTCACCGAGCGGCTGCTGGTGGCCAGGGTGCGGGCGCTGGAGGTGGTCTCCTGCGCATCAGCGTTGTCGGCGGTGCCGAGGGCGCTCATGGTGCGGGCGGTGGCGCGGCCGGTGACGCTCAGGCCATTGTCGGCCTGGAAGCGCTCCAGCGCACCGCGGGTGATGGAGCCGAAGTAGCCGGTGGCCGGCACGTCGTAGCCAGCGGCGGTGAGCTTCTTCTGCAGGCTGCGGATGGCCTCACTGCGATTGCCGAAGGCCACCGAGGAGCTGCTGCTGGCCGAGCTCGACGTCGACGAGGAGCTGGAGGTGACCTTGCGGGGCGCCGAGTAGGTGCTGGTGCTGGTGCTCGAGCTGCTGTCGGAGGTGGTTTCGGTCACCTGGGCATTGGCAGCCGGTGCGACGATCATCATGGAGCCGCCCAGCGCCATCGTGGCGATGGCGGTGCTGGAGATGGCGCGAAGCTTCGACATGGTCTTCCTTTGCTGTTGCATTGTTGGTCCCTGCGAGGCGGAGGGCCTGGACATCTGTCCTTGTCACCGGGCGGCGACGGTGTCCGACCCTAGGTTCCTGAGAGTCTCTTATCAAATTTTGAGTCGGGTCGGAACCCGACTGATCCCCTGCGGCGTCTCCCCTGGCGTTTGATGAACGGTTGGCAAAGTCCTTGTGGGCCAAGGGATTGACCACGGCCCCAATTTGCTCTGTGAAATATGTCTCAATTTCGGCTGGTCAGTCCATGTGGGCGTATCGGCGCTTCCCTGCGGACGACGTGGGGGGACCCCGATGAAAACAGGTGTCCCCCAGGGGGTGGAAATTTCTGTTTGGTTTCGGTTCCCGCTGCACGAAGACCGCCACCGTGCGGGGCGGCACCGTGAAGCTGCCGCTGGCCGCGTCGTAGCTGGACTTCTTCACCACCGGGTCGGAACCCTTGGCCTGCACCGGGCTGAGCGTGAAGGTGCTGCCCTTGAGGCCCTCGACCGGCTGCTGCTGGGTGTTCGGGGTGGTGTTGTAGACCACCACCAGGCCCTTCAGCGCCGGATCGGCATCGGTGCCAACGGTGTCGTCGATCCGCTGCACCAGCACACCCTGACGCATGGCCTTGGTGCCGGAGACTGGGTAGCTGACCTTCGCCTTGATCTGCTCCGCCGAGCCCAGCCGGAAGAGCTTGGTGGAGAAGCGCAGCTTCAGCAGGTCGGTGGCCTGGGCGGAGGCCCGCTGCACCTGCTCCTGCGACGGCTTGTTCTTGCCGTCGGCCAGCAGCGGCTGCATGAAGCCGTACTTGGCGGCATTGTCCGCCTCGGGCGGCAGGCCCCTGCCGAAGCCGTTGTCCGCACCCGTCCAGTCGAGCGTGTTGAACCAGTCGCCCGAATTGTAGGAGTTGCGATCCAGCGACTTGCTACGCAACAGATCGGCCCCGGCATGCCAGAAGGACGGCGTCTGTGCCAGTGCGGTGGTGGCCAGGCTGACGGTGTTCATCCGCACCCGGTCATCCATCGACGTCGTCGTCGGCAGCTTCATGGTCAGCGAGTCCCAGAGGGTCTCGTTGTCATGGGCATCCACATAACTGATCACCTCCGACGGCTGGCTGGCATACCCGGCCGGCGCACCGTTGTAGTCGATCTGCGCGCCCGTGCGCACCACCCCGGCCATCGTCTTGAAGGAATAGTCCTTCAGGTTGCCGGCCAGACCCAGCTGCACCAGATCGATGTCGTGGTCCAGGCTCTTGGCCGCGTCCGCATTGATCGGCGCCCCATTCGGGTCGGTCGCCTCACCGGAGCCGAAACCCTGCTTGCGGGGGTCGTCATCGAAGGGTCCGCCGCCGCGCACGGCGTCGCGCAGCCGGTCTGAGAAGGTGCCGATCCCGGTGCCGTCCAGCTGTCCCTGGGTGGCCTGGGTGAACAGCGCGTTGTCGGCCACCTCGCCGAAATTCCAGCCCTCGCCGTAGAGGTAGATGGCCTTGCCGTCGACGCCGTCCTTGCGCAGGGTCAGCTTGTCCAGCGCCGCCCTGACCTGCTTCATGTTCTGCACCGAATGGTGGCCCATCAGGTCATAGCGGAAGCCGTCCACCTTGTAGGCCTTGGCCCACAGCACCGTGGAATCCACCATCAGCTTGCCCATCATGGCGTGTTCGGTGGCGGTGTTCTGGCAGCAGGTGGAGGTGTAGACCCCACCCTTGGCGTCCAGCCGCTGGTAGTAGCCCGGAACCACCTTGTCCAGCACCGACCTCGGATCCTGACCGGAGGCCGGGGTGTGGTTGTAGACCTGATCCAGCACCACCCGCAGCCCGCTGGCGTGCAGCGCACCCACCATGGTGCGGAACTCGGCGACGCGGTTGCCGCCGTCGGCCGCGCTGTTGCTGGAGGCGAAGCTGCCCTCCGGCGCCAGATAGTGCAGCGGGTCATAGCCCCAGTTGTAGCCGTCGGCATCTGCGATCTTCTTGATGCAGGCCTGCTGCTCCTTGGAATCCGGCGGGAAGGAGGCCAGGTCACACGGCGGAGTGGCCTGCTTGGCCTTGTCCTCCTCGATCGTCGCGATGTCGAAGGTGGGCAGCAGGTGCACGGTGTTCAGGCCGGCCTTGGCCAGCTTGCGCAGGTGCTTGGTGCCATTGCCCTCGACGGCAAAGGCCTTGTACGAGCCCCGATCACTGGCCGGAACCGACTGGTCGTTGATGGAGAAGTCACGCACATGCAACTCGTAGATGGTGGAGTCCACGCTGCTCGCCAGCTTCGGCGATGCGGCTGTGCGCCACTGCTGCGGCTTCCACTTCGAGCTGTTCAGGTCCACGGCCACCGAGCGGGTGGAGTTGAGCGTCAGGGCGACGGAGTATGGGTCGGTGACCAGATTGGTCACCACCTTCTGTTCGCTCGGCACGAAGACCTTCACCTCATACAGGTAGCGGGCATTCTCCAGCCGTCGCCCGGTCCGTGCCTGCCAGCTACCCGAGGAGTCCTTGCGCATCCTGGTGCGCTTGGCCTTCGACGCGTCCTGGTCGGCCGATCCGGCGGGCCAGGTCAACAGCGTCACCTGCTGTGCGGTCGGCGCCCAGAGACGGAAGGTGATCCCACCACCGCCGAAGACCGCGCCGAACTGCTGGCGGGCGGCGCGCTTGGCGTACAGGTTGTCCAACACCAGCGGCGTCTGCACCCCGGTGGCATCCAGCAGCGAGCCCAGGTCATCGTACAACGCGACGGCGACCTGGCCGGTGAGGATCTCGGGCACCTTCTTGGCGGCGGCCTTGGACAGATCCAGCGCCAGGTAACCCTTCAGCTCGGGGTGGGCCTTCACGGTTGCCGCATCCAGCCCCGACGGGTTGTAGACCAGATCGGCCTGCTGGGCATCGTCGCTGGTCAGGGTCTCGGCGTCCACCTTCAGGCCGCCATCTCGGGACCAGTGCAGGCGCCAGTTCAGCGACGCCGGGTCGGCGCCCGCCGGCACGGCGGAAGCGGGCCAGGCGATCGTGTCCCGATCCACCCAGATCGCCTTCTGCGCCTTGAGATCGGGCGCGGCCCCGGCCTTGGATGCGGTCACCGTCGTCTTGTGGGTGGCCACGTCGTAGCTGATGGTCATCACGGTGCCGTCGGCGGGGACGGCCATGGTGATGTTGCTGCCGCCCTTCGTGCCGCCGTCGCCATAGTCTTCGCCCCAGGCCAGGCCGTGGGCGATCTTGAACTCGTAGTTGCCGGCCGGGATGGCCGCCGAGCTCCAGGTGTAGGTGCCGTCACCGTCGGCGTCGGTCAGCCACGGCAGCATGCAGTTCGGTGACCAGTCGGCGGCGCAGCCCAGCTTGGCCTGGAAGGAGCCGGGTGCGGTGATGATCGGGCCCTGGGCGTCGCTGGTGGCGTAGTGCCGGGCATGGTCGTAGTAGAAGGTCACCTTGCCGGGGTTGCGGTAACCGATGTCGCCGCCGGCGGGCGCACCGCCAGCACCGTAGTTCTCGTCCCAGGACTTGTTGATGGCGGCCTTGTAGGCGTACTCACCGGCGGACAGGGTGTGGCTGCCCTTCCAGATCTGGTCCTTGGCGTCCAGGCTCAGTTGCGCCTGGTCACAGCCGGGCTGCCAGTCGTCGGAGCAGCCCATCTCCGAGTTGTGGCTGCCGGGCACGGAGACTGCGTCGGGCTGGGTGACCGGGCCGACATTGCCGGTGCCGCCGGTGCTGGCCGGCCTCGGGGTGCCCACCTGGGCATAGGTGCTGGTGGCGTTCACATTGCCCGAGGAATCCTTGACGATCGCCCGGTACTCCACCAGCTGGCCCTTGGGCAGCGACGAGGTGTCCGCGAAGACCCGGTAGGGCGCATTGTCGTCCGTGCCGAGCGGGGTGAACTTCTCGCTGCCCACCGGACGCCAGGCAAAGCTGACCTGGGCGAAGGTGTTCTCCGGCACCGACGCGCTGATCTCGGTGCGGCCATTGCCGATCACGGCCCCCGCGGTGGGTGCCTTGAACTGCACGGCGGGGGCGGCGCTGCGGTCGCGCAGCTTGCCCCGGGCCTTCCACACGCTGACCGACAGCGCGGGAACCTTCACGCTGACCCGGCTGTCCTTCCCGGCCGTCAGGGTGGTGGAGCTGCCGTGGATCGGTGCGAAGCGGCCACGCGGCAGGTAGGTCTGGAAACTGGCCGAGGCGGGCTTGCTGTCATTGTTGACGGCGACGATGTACTCGGTGCCGGTGGCCTTGTCGATCCGGCTGAAGGCATAGATGCCAGCGCCGGAGGTGGCATAGCGGTGGATCTGGGCGCCGTCGGTCAGACCCGGGTTGGTCTGACGCAGCTTGGCCAGCGTGGCAATCTGCCGGTACAGCGGGGTGCTGGTGGAGAAGTGCTCCCCGGTGCCCATGGTGCCGCCGCCGATCAGCTTCTCGGCCTGGTACTGGGCGGTCCTGCTGGCGAACATGTCCTGCCGGGAATCCTTGTCCCCGCCGGCACCGATGAAGCCCTGCTCGTCGCCGTAGTAGGTGATCGGATTGCCGCGGGTCAGGTACATCAGTGAATTGGCCAGCTGGGTGCGCTTGAGCAGTTCGTCGCCGCTGTAGCCCGCCTTGGCGAGCATCATGCCGACCCGGCCCATGTCGTGATTGCCCAGGAAGGTGGGCAGTTGGTACGCATTCGAGTCGGTGTCGGTGTACCAGTCGTCGCTGGCGAAGAAGTCACGCAGGCCCGTGGTCGCCTTGCCCTGGACGGCGTTGACGGCCGCGCCCTGGAAACCGAAGTCCAGGGTGGCGGGCAGCTTTCCGGCGGTGGTGTAGGTGCTCTGAACCTTCGGATCGGAGTCGTAGACCTCACCGAACATGAAGAAGTCCTTGGTGCCCGCATCCTTGGCCGCCTGGGTGACGGCCGGGCTGAACTCGCTCCAGAAGGGCGTGTTCACGTGCTTGACGGTGTCGATCCGGAAGCCGTCAATGCCGAAGTCCGCCCACGTCTTGTAGATGTCGGTCATGCCCTTGATCACCTCCGGCCGCTCGGTGAACAGGTCGTCCAGACCGGAGAAGTCGCCGTGGGTGCTGGACTCACCGGCATAGGTGGAGTCGCCGCGGTTGTGGTACATCGTCGGGTCGTTGAGCCAGGCCGGCACCTTGAGGTTCTTGTCCGCGTCGGCGATCACCGGGGTGTAGGGGAAGCTCGTCGCCGCGTCCAGCGTCGGGAAGTCCGCTTTGCCCGCGTAGGCAGTGTCGTCGAAGGCCTTGCCGGAGGCGTCCTTGTACGGCACGTCCTGTTTGCTGATGTAGTCGTACTTGTTCTGCGCATTGCTGATCACGTCGGCGGTGTGGTTGGTGATGATGTCGAAGTAGACCTTCATCCCCTTGGCATGCGCCCGGTCAACCAGCTGCTTCATGTCCGCATTGCTGCCCAGATGCGGATCGATCTGGGTGAAGTCCGTGATCCAGTAGCCGTGGTAGCCGGCCGACGCGTTCTCCCCGCTGCCCTGCACGGGGCGATTCTTGAACGACGGGGTGAGCCAGATGGCGGTGGTTCCCAGACCCTTGATGTAGTCCAGCTTGCTGATCACGCCCTTGAGATCGCCGCCGTGGTAGAAACCCTTGTCGGCAGGGTCAAAGCCGTGCTGCAACCGGCCGCCGGAGATGCCGCCGGTGTCATTGCTCTTGTCGCCGTTGGCAAAACGGTCCGCCATCAGGAAGTAGAAGTTCTCCTTGGTGACGGCCTCGCGCAGCGAATCGGTGGCCAACGCCTTGTCCGCGTCGCTCACACCACCGGCCAGCGTGGTGGGCGTCAGCCCGATCTGGTGGGTTTCGTCGTCATAGCTGAGCTTCACCTCGGCAGGCCCGGCCAGCACCAGCTTCGCATTGCCGTCGCCCTCGCCATAGGCCTCGTCCCATGAGCCGTTGACCGCCACCTTGTACTCCCAGCTGCCCGCGGGCAGGGTGAAGGTCCTGCTGAAGACGGTGCTGTTGGCCTCCTTGCTCAACTGGGTGTTCTCGCAGGCCAGCTGCCAGTCCGACGAGCAGCCCAACTCGTCCTGCAAGCTGCCCACCAGCGTGGCGGTGCGCTCCGCCGCCACGGCCCGGGGAGGTTGCGTCCCCAGGCCAAAGGTCAACGCCAGGGCCGAGGCAAGCACTGCACTCGTCCGGCGCCAAAGAGTGTGAACCACGGTGTTCTCCTGTGCTCGGTGCGCGGAGTGGGGTGCCGCGCGCAGCCCCGAGGCACCGCTGCCCCGAGGTGGTCAACACGCTAACCCGAGCCTCTGACAAATTTGAAGAGGGGTTCGACGCAATGTTTGCTGGGCTGCCGATGGCCTTGGTCCCCGAAGGCGACCGGCCTCACAACCCTTCGGTCTGCGGCTACCCGCGGGTGAAGGGCTTCAGATCCACCGTCGGATCCTCCAGCACCTCGCGTGGCACGATCAGACCGCGGTCGATGATCCGGCGGGCCGCCCGGATCACCTTGGGCACGTTGATGCCCGCCGCCCCGATCATCCTTCCCCGCTCGTCCAGCTGGAAGGTGGTCACCGGCAGCCCGTCGACCACCCGGGTCACCGGCGTGCCGTTGACCAGGTCACCGACCGCCTCGACGTGCACACCGTAACGATCCGACCACATCCAGCCAGCGCCGTGCTCCCAAAGCGGCTGGCCGCAGATCGCGGCGGCGGCGCTCTGGCCGGAGCGCATCGCCGACTCCCAGTGCTCGTGCCGCCGGGCCAAGGTGCCGTCGGGCAAGCGGTGGCGGGCCGCATCGCCCACCGCGTAGACATTCCCGACGCCGGTGTGCTGGGCCTCGTCCACCAGAACCCCGTTGTCCACGGCGAGCCCGGCAGCCTCGGCCAGCTCGGTGTTGGGCACCAGTCCGACAGCCACCAGCACCGCGTCGGCCTCCAGAGTGGTGCCGTCGGCCAGCGTGAGCCGGTAGCCTCCCGGCAGGCTCGGGGATCGTGCGGGATCGCTCGTGGAATTCGCGCCGAGTTCTTGGATGCTCTCGGTGGCGGCGCAGCAGACCCGCACCCCGTGCTCGGCGTGCATGCCGTGCAGCCGCCCGGCCAGTTCGGTGCCCACCACAGGCGCCAGGGGGACGGGGACCGGATCCACCAGGGTGACCTCCGCGCCGGCCTCGGCAGCGGTGGCGGCCACCTCCGCGCCGATCAGCCCGGCGCCGATGATCGCCAGCCGCACCCCGGGGCGCAGCAGTGCCTTCAGCCGGTCCGCGTCGGCAATGGTGCGCAGTTGCAGGATCCCCGGCAGGTCGCCGCCGGGGATCGGCAGGGTACGCGCCCGGCCGCCCTGGGCGAGCACCATCACATCGGCCTCGAGGGTCTCCCCGGAGGCCAGCTCAACCCGGCCGCGGTCAGGCACGATGCGCTCCACCCGATCGGTGTGCAGATCGATCCGCTGCTCCTCGAACCAGGGCTCCGGGTGGAAGGGCAGCTTCTCCTGCGGCATCTCGCCGGTCAGGTACTCCTTGCTCAGCGGCGGTCGGTCATGGGGCAGGCCGAGCGGGTCGACGACGCTGATCCGGGCCTCGGCATCCAGGCGTCGCACCTCCTGGGCGGTGGTGAACCCGGCCAGGCCACCACCGACGATGACGACGTGCCTCACAGGGCCGCGTCCTCGACCGGCTCGTCGGGGCACAGCCAGATGCCGCCGTCGCGGACTTCGACGCGATGCGTGGCCACCGGGACGCTGGCCGGCAGGCACAGGGCGGCGCCAGTGCTCAGCGAGAAGCGTGCCCCGTGCAGCGGGCACTCCACCTCCCCGGCTTCCACCCAGCCGTCGGCCAGCGACGCCTGCCCGTGCGTGCACAGGTTGGTCAGGGCCCAGTAGCGGCCCTCGGAGTGGAAGACGGCGATGTCGTCGGTGGTTCCCGCGGTGGCGGCGTTGACGACGATCGCCTCGTCCTCGGCCAGCTGTCCCTCGCTGGCCACCCGGATGGCTCCTGGCATGTTCGTTTCCTCTCATCGGTCCTGCCACCAGACAACCGCGTGTCTGGCGGCCGATCAAGGCGTTGTGACGGTTGCCTCGCTCCATCCGTGGTGCAGTGCCTCGAGCTGTGCGCGGATCTGCTGCCGTCGCAGCGGTTCCCGCGTCGAGCTCGAGACCAACCTGGCGTCGAGCCATTCGTCGTGGCATGCCTTCGCGGCCGCCGGGAGGTCCTGAGCGATGTCGCGACCTGTCAGATGGGCACCCACCAGGTCTGGATCTCCCTCGAACCTTTCCAGCAATTCTCCATCCTCGAAGCAACGATCCGCAAAGACGCCCTGGCTCACGCAGTCCAGTAGAAGCCCCAGATCCGTTGCATCCTTGTCCACCTCGCTGCGTCGCATGCGCCATGCGACGGTCTTGAGCACGATCATGGCCTGCAGGGTGGGAAGTCGCAGCCAGGGGTGCTCTTGGTCAAGTGGCGTGGCGGTGGTGAAGGCCTCGGCTATCCCAGTGGTGTCCATCAGCACTCCGGGCGTGATCTCCGTGATGATGACGGGCCGATCCTTGCGGAAGGGGATCAGGTCCACCGCAAACTTGCGGATGCTGAAGCTCATGCCGCTGTCAGACAAGGGCGTGAGCGACTTGGTGCGTTCCCGGAACTCCTCGTTGGAGGGAACGGCAACGGCGAAGTCGATGTCCGTCGTACGGCGTCCCAGCTGGAGGCCGGCCAGGTTGTGGATGACGTGGTCGCGCGCATGGGCGCCCATGAGGAGGCAGTCCTCCCATCGTTGGCTGGCGAGAGCCTCGAGGACTGCCTCCGGCAAAGGGTTTGGCCGTGTCATCGGCGACTCTCGTGCAAGCGGCCCCGAAGACTGCGACCAGCCTCTTGGAGGCGAGGGTCATGGGAAGCCAGGAGCTCCGCGCAGGTGAGCAGGGGCGGTGCCGTCGGCCCCAGGTGGAGCACTTCCTCATCCCAGAACCGCTTGCGCAGGATGACGTCGCCATTCGGAGTGGGGCGAAGCCGTCCTTCCTGGAGGATCGACGTCCACGGCTGGGGGGCATACAGCGTGATGCTCTCCGGGTTGTGGATGGTCGGTTCAACAGCTTCTCCGGCGAGGGTGGCAGCGCTCGGATGGCTCTCGTGCCAGGAGAGCAGTGCGTCACGCTGGGGAGTCGTGGCTGTTCGGGACCTGAGTGTCGGCAACAGCCGGTCCTGGAAGCCCGCCAGCCATCGATCGACCAGTTCGTCGACGCGCTTGAGTCCATGCCTGTCGCGTGGCGTGCCATCGAGGTGGCCAAGGTAGTCCAGCGTCTTCAAGGCCGTGGAGACCGCTCCCAGGGAAATGTCAGCAGCTCGCGCCAGGTCTCGTGTGGTGGCCGTGATGATGGCGGGGGCGACCAGGGCAACGAAGACGAGTCGCGTGGTGCCGGGGGTGAATCCCGCGGCGTGCCTCGACCCCTGCCAATCGGCGGGCTTCCGCCCGTCCACCAACAGGCGATAACCGTCCGCTTCAATCCATCCATTGCCTGCCGCATCAAGGTAGTACTGGCCTGCCGCACGGTATCGCTCGGCCTGCGCGGGGTTGATGTAGGGCTGGATGATGATGTCGGCGCGGCGCGGGGCGTGCAGGGCGTCGTATCGTGCGGAGGTCTTGACCTCGACGTCGAGGCTCGTCTCACCGGTGCGCGTGGGGATGCTGATCCGCGCGTCGGGACGCCGGCCCGTCTCGTTGTCGAGCGCTTGGCGATGGAACAACCGCAGACCGTGTTCATCGGCGTGTTGCTCCACGACATCGAGCAGGTCCTGCTCGATGTTCATCATCTTCATGTGTTCATGTTACGTGAACAACCAAGAAAAATGAACACGTGGATCAGCGGGGTTGGCGCAGGTACTCCACCTCGGGACGGCCGGCGTGGCCGTAGCGCTCCCGGCGTTCCGCCAGACCGGTGCCGGCCAGATGTTCCAGGTAGCGACGGGCGGTGACCCGGGACGTGCCCAGGGCGGCGGCCACCTCCGTGGCCGACAGGGCCTCGTCGCTGCCGCCCAGCAGGGTGCTGACCGCCTGCAGGGTCTGCGGGGAGATTCCCTTTGGCAGGCTCGACGCCCCGGCCGAGGCCCGCAGGTCGAAGAGCTGGTCCACCTCGGCCTGCGCCACCCGCTCCGGCGACGCCTGCCCCGTTCGCCCCAACTGGCCGTGGTAGGCACGGTAGTTCGCCAGCTTCGCCCGGAAGAGGTCAAAGGTGAAGGGCTTGATCAGGTAGTGGGTGATGCCCAGTGCCAGCGAGCGTCGCACCACCTCCACCTCCCGCACCGAGGTGACCGCGATCACGTCGCACAGCTGCCCCGACGCCCGCAGCCGGTGCAGCAGCTCCAGCCCATGCCCGTCGGGCAGTCGCATGTCCAGCAGCACCAGATCCGGCTGTTCCCGAGCGATCACCCGCACCGCCTGGGCACAGGACGGCGCATTGCCCACCACTTCGAAACCTTCCAGCCGCTCCAGATAGGCGGCATGCGCCCGGGCGGCGATCGGCTCGTCCTCCACCACGACCACCCGGATCATGCGGCCTTCTCCCCACTGCCCCGGGCATCGATCTCGACGCTGAACAGGGCCCCGCCCAGCTCGGAGGTGCCGCAGCGGATGCTGCCGCCGTGCCGGTGCACCACCTGCGCCACCAGCGCCAAACCCAGGCCATGCCCCTGGTCGTCCGCCTTGGAGGACCAACCCCGGGTGAAGATCGTCTCCCGTAGATCGTCCGGCACGCCCGGCCCCGAATCCTCCAGCTCGAAGACGAAGGAGTCCAAGGTGGTCTGGATGAAGACCTCCACCCGTCGCGTCGGGCAACCGCGGGTGGCCTCGAAGGCGTTGTCCAGCAGGTTTCCGACCACCGTGACGGCCTCGCCGGGCGAGATCGGCATCCCCGCCAGATGGCTCTCCTCATCCAGCACCAGCTCGATCCCGGCCTCACGTGCCTGCGCCAGCTTGCCCAACAGCAGGGCCTCGAAGATCGGCTCGCGATGTCCGCCGGCGATCCGGTCGGTGATGGCCTGCCGGTCGGCCAGCTCCTCGGTGGCGAACTGGGCCGCCTGGTCGCTCTCACCCATCTCGATCAGGGAGACGACGGTGTGAAGCCGGTTGGCCGCCTCATGGTTCTGGGCGCGCAGGGTCTCGGTCAGGCCACGCACCGTGGCCAGCTCGCCGGTGATCGCCTGCAGCTCGGTGTGGTCGCGGAAGGTCACCACCGATCCGGTGCGCTGCCCGTCGAAGGAGGCTGGCTGCTGGTTCACCACCAGGATCCGCTCACCCACCTGGAGAACCTGGTCCGGTGTCATCGCGTCGCAGATCAGGGGAGTGACCAGGGGGGCGGGCAGACCCAGCGCGCCGATCCCGCTGCCGGTCGGGTCGGCGTCGAGCCCCAGCAGTCGTTGGCCCTCCTCATTGCACAATTTCACCGTGCCCTCGCGATCCAGCAGCAGCAGACCTTCACGGACAGCGTGCAGCATCGACTCGTGGTACTCATACATCGACGCCAGCTCCGCGGCCCCCAGCCCGTGGGTCTCCTGCCGCAGTCGTCGGCTGACGAAGACCGCGCCGCCCAGCCCGGTGGCCAGCAGGACCGCTCCCAGCGCACTGATGATCCCCAGCTGGGTGGGCAGCGCGTTCTGGATCCGCTCGATGGTGACGCCCGCGGCCACATAGCCGATGATCCGGCCGTCCTGCTTGACCGGCACCACGGCGCGCATCGACGGCCCCAAGGTGCCCGCGTACTGCTGGGTGAAGGGCTCCGACTCGGTTGCCGTGCCCAGGTCTCCCAGGAATGCGCCGCCGACCTTGCTGGGGTCGGGGTGGGTGAACCGGATCCGGTTGGCGTCCATCACCGTGATGAAGTCGATCGAGCTGACCTTCGTCAACTCCGCGGTGTAGCCGCTCAGGGCCGGCGACGGCTTGCCGGACAGCAGCGTCTGTTCGGTCATCGGTTCCAGCGCGACGGCCTGTGCTAGGTGGGTGCAGCGCACCCGTGCCCGGTCCAGCTGGTAGCGGCGCGAATCCAGCGCCAGCATGGCGACCATCATCGCCACCTCCACCAGCAGCAACGCGCCGATCAGCCACAGATAGCGCCTGGCCAGTGATCGTCGTCGCACCCGCCCATTGTTCCCCAGCCGCACCGGATCGGCGTCGCGAACACAAAGAACACAACCGCGACAGCCAATGGCGCAGCCGGTGGGATGGAGCCAGCGGCGTCCACCGAGCGGGCGCCTCCCGCAAGAGGAGTCAGCGACGATGGTGTGGATACAGCTATTGGTGGTGCTGGGCTGCCTGATCATGGGCACCCGCTATGGCGGCATGGGCCTGGGCCTGATCAGCGGTTTCGGCCTGCTGATCCTGGTCTTCGGCTTCCACCTCAAGCCCGGCGACCCGCCGATCGACGTGATGATGACCATCCTGGCGGTGATCGGCTGCGCATCGGTGCTGCAACAGGCCGGCGGCCTGGACGTGATGATGAAGTTTGCGGAGAAGATCCTGCGCAAGCACCCCAACCAGATCACCGTGCTGGCCCCGCTCACCACCTGGTTCCTGACCCTGCTGTGCGGCACCGGCCACGTGGTCTACACCATGTTCCCGATCATTGAGGACATCGCGCTGAAGAAGGGCGTCCGCCCGGAGCGCCCGATGGCCGTCTCCTCGGTGGCCGCCCAGGCGGGCATCACCGCCTCCCCGGTCTCCGTCGCCACCGTCACCCTCGCGTCGTTGCTGGCCGCGCACGCGCAGGAGGCGGGCACCAAGGTCTACTCCATTCCGCAGATCCTGATGGTCTCCATCCCCGCCACCTTCTGCGGCGTGCTGGTGGCCGCGCTGTGGAGCATCAAGCGCGGCAAGGACCTGGACAAGGATCCCGACTTCCAGGCCAAGATCGCCGATCCGACGCAGCGGGACTTCATCTATTCCGGCGGGTCGACCCTGCTGGACACCGTCTTCCCGAAGACCGCCTACTGGGCCACCTGGATCTTCTTCGCCACCATCGCGCTGGTGGTGGTGATGGGCGCCTTCGACGGCACCCGCCCCAGCTTCCCCAATGCCAAGGGTGACCTGAAGCCGCTCAGCATGAACCTGGTGATCCAGATGCTGATGCTGGTGGCCGGTGCGACGATCATGCTGGTCTGCAAGGTGAAGACCACCGACGTGCCCAACACCACCGTCTTCAAGGCGGGCATGGTGGCCATCTTCAGCGTCTTCGGCGTCGCCTGGATGGCGGAGACCTTCTTCGGTGCCCACATCGAGGGCCTGGAGGCCAACCTGACCAGCATGGTGCAGAGCCACGCCTGGACCTACGCGATTGCCCTCTTCCTGGTCTCCAAGCTGGTCAACTCCCAGGGTGCCGCGATCGCCGCGATGGCCCCGATCGGTCTGAAGATCGGCGTGGATCCGGTGACGATGATCGGCTTCGGCGCCGCCGCCTACGGCTATTTCATCCTGCCGACCTACCCGTCGGATCTGGCCTGCATCGGCTTCGACCGCACCGGCACCACCAAGATCGGCAAGTTCGTGATCAACCACTCCTTCATCATTCCCGGCATCATCATCGTCTCGGTGGGCTGCCTGGTGGGTTCGCTGTTGGCCCGGGTTGTGCTGTGAGGCCCTGACACCTCGTTCCCCAAGGACGCTCGGGTTCCTGCGGTCCGCTCGTGTTGCAAAGCACGCGGATCGCGGGAACCCGAGCGTCTTCCATGCCCCGCCGGTTGGTGGCCCGCAGAGCCCGGTGTGGTGGGATGTCCCCATGGGACTGCGTGACCGACTGATCAACAAGATGACCCCCGAGGGGGGCATCAGCGTCGACGAGGCACTGGCGCTGATGGCCAAGGGAAGCGTGCTGTGCGACGTGCGCGGGCTCAACGAGTACGAGGCCGGGCATGTTCCGGGATCCCGACTGGTGGACGTGAAGTTGCTGGGGCAGAGCGTGATGGACGCGGTCTACGACGGCGACCCCTTTGCCGAACCGGACAAGGAGATCATCCTGATCTGCGACACCGGGCTGCGCTCCGGCCACGCCGTCAAGCTGGTGGAGGCCCAGGGTATGAAGGCGGAGTTCGTGCACGGTGGGCTGCTCGCCTGGAAGGAAGCGGGCCAGTTCCTGCTCCCCGGACCGCCTCGCAACAAGCGCTGAGCCGGCTCAGGCCGGGAACCGCTCCCGCAGGCCGGCGGCGACGCCGGGCCACTCGTCGGCCAGGATGCTGAACACGACGGTGTCCCGCCAGGTCCCGTCCTCGCGCGGCTGGTCTCGGCGCAGCACCCCCTCCCGCGTGGCGCCCAAGCGGGCGATTGCCGCCTGGCTACGGGTGTTGAGGATGTCTGTCTGGATCTTCACCCGGCCCATCCCGCACCCCTCGAAGGCTTCCCGCAGCAGCAACCACTTGGCCTCGGCATTGGTGCCGCTGCCCCAGAAGGCGGGCGCGTAGATGGTCCAGCCCAGGTGCAGCTGCTCGCGCTCCAAGTTCACCTCGCCCAGTGATGAAGTCCCGACGAAGGTCCCCGCCGCTCCCAGCTCGCAGTCCTCGGCCAGCCGGAAGCAGTAGCTGAGGCGGCCCTGAACCCGGCCGTCCAGGGAGTCCGGATTGACCCAGCCGTGGGCCATGCGCACCGCGTCATCCAGCGTGGTGGGCCGGTGGTGCATCACGTAGCCCGTGGGCGTAGACACGCTCGTCCATCAGGACGGGCGCCAGGTCCGTGCAGTCCTGCTCCGTGAAGGGGTGGGCTACCAGGCGGGGTCCGCGCAATTCGCGGCCGGTGGGAAGTGTGGCTGGCATGGGGTCAGCCTAGGATGCGGCTCAGGCGGACTCGCGCACGCTGATCCTGGTGGACAGGATGTGCGGCGAGTCGACGTCCTCCCCGGCGAGCAGGCGTCGCAGCATTCGGCTGGCCTCGGCTCCCAGTTCCGTGGCCGGGTTGCCGACGCTGGTCAGCTGGGGGTCGCTCTCAACGGCCACCACGCTGTCGTCGAAGCTGGCCAGCAGCAGGTCGTCGGGTACGCGGCGGCCGGCGCGGGTCAGGGCGCGCAGCGCGCCGCGAGCCATCAGGTCCGAGGCGACGAACAGGCCGTCGAAGTCCGGGTGTTCGGCCAGCAGGCGTCGAGCGGCCAGTTCCCCGCCCTCCCGGGTGAACCCTCCGTCGACGGCGTGCACCGGGGTCAACCCGTGCTCGGCGAGCACCGTCTGGAAGGCCTGCAGGCGTCGCCTGCCCACCACCATGTCTAGCGGTCCCGTGATGGTCGCCAGCCGCCGGGCACCCCGAGCCAACAGGTGTTCGGCCGCGAGCCGGACGCCCGCCTCCTGGTCGATGTCCACGAAGGGGGCGCCGGGGATTCCGGGGTCACCGATGAAGACCACCGGACGGCCCGTGCCGTGCAGTTGGCGGGCGATCTCCCAGCCGTGGTGGGAGGCGACGATGGCCCCGTCGAGGTGGCCGCTGTTGAGGTACCTGGCCATCGCGTCGGGGGCGTCGTCGGGCTGGCTGATGGACAGCACCACCCGGGTGGGGGAGCCCGCGAATCCCTGCAGGGTCCCGTGGTACAGCTGGGAGAAGAAGGGGTCCGAGAAGACCCGCACGTCGGTCTCCGGCAGCATGAGCGCCACGACGCCAGCGTGCTGGGTGGCCAGCGCCCTCGCCAGGTGGTTGGGGACGTAACCGAGCTGAGCGATCGCCCGCTCCACGGCCAGGCGCTTGTCCTCGCGGACCGCGGCGCCCTTGCTGACGACCCGGCTGGCGGTGGCCCGGGAGACGCCGGCCAGCCGGGCGACGTCGTCCAGGGTTGCCGGTGACGTCTGGACTCTCATCCCTTGACCGCTCCCGCCATGACGCCGGCGACGAGCTGACGTCCGGCAACCAGGAAGACCAGGACTAGGGGCATGGTGATGATCAACACACCAGCCATGATGAGGGCCATGTCTTTGAAATAGGAAGCCTGGAGCAGCTGGAGTGCCACCGGGAGGGTCGGATTGGAGGATCCCAGCACGATGAAGGGCCAGAAAAAGCTGGTCCAGGAACCGACGAAGGTGAACAGTCCCAGCATGGACGCGGCGGGGCGAGCGGCGGGGACGACGACGTGCCAGAAGGTGCGGATCATGCTGCACCCGTCCATCCGGGCGGCCTCGATCAACTCGTAAGGCAGGGCGTCCTCCAGGTACTGCGTCATCCAGAAGACACCGAAGGCGGAGACCATGGCGGGCACGATCACGGCCGCGAGCTTGCCGGTCCATCCGAGCTTGGCCATCACGATGAACAGCGGGATGATGCCCAGCTGCGACGGGATGGCCATGGTGCCGACCACGAAGGCGAGCAGGAACTTCTTGCCCCGGAAGCGCAGCTTGGCGAAGGCGAAGCCGGCCAGGGTGGAGAAGAACATCACGGACAGGGCCGTCACCAGGGAGACCACCAGGCTGTTCTGGAAGGCCCTCCAGATCTTGATGTCGGAGTTCAGGACCCGCTGCAGGTTCTCCACCAGGTGGCTGCCCGGAATGGGGCTGGGGATGGGGTGCTGCGCGATGTCGGCGCTCGTCGAGGAGGCCAGCAGGAAGGCGTAGTAGATGGGGATGAAGGAGACCAGCAGCACGGCGGTCAGGAAGGCGTAGGTGCCCCAGCCGGGGCGCCGCACGCCACCCTCGAGGCGGGTCTGGCGGCGACGGGCGGCACGGGCGGCGCCCTTGCCGGCGATCTGCCCGATGGCGGGGGTGGACATCTGGTGGCTCATCGCGTGCCTCGCTGGTTCTTGCGGGTCAGTCTGCCGGAGCGGAGCTTCGAGGCGCCGCTGGAGGCAATGCGTCGGGTGATGAAGTAGTTGAGCAGGGAGATGGCGACGACGATCAGGAAGAGGATCCATGCCACGGCGGAGGCGCGCCCCAAGTTGCGTTGGCTGCCCCAACCCAGCTCGTACATGTACATCGTCACGGTCATCCACTGGCGGTCGGCGCCGCCGGCGCCCGTGTTGTCGAACATGCGCGGCTCGTCGAAGATCTGCAGACCACCGATGGTGGAGGTGATCACGACGAAGATGATGGTGGGCCGCAGCATGGGGATGGTGACGTGCAGGAAGGTCTTGATTCGGCTTGCACCGTCCACGACGGCGGCCTCGATGGTCTCGCGCGGGATGGCCTGCATCGCGGCCAGGAAGATCAGGGTGTTGTAGCCGGTCCAGCGGAAGTTCACCATCGTCGCGATTGCCAGGTGGGAGGCCAGGACGTCCTTGTGCCAGCCGATCGGGCCCATGCCGATGCGGTCCAGCACGGCGTTGATGACGCCGGACTGGTCAGAGAAGACCTGGCCGAAGATCAGCGAGACGGCGATGGGGGCCACCACGTAGGGCAGCAGGACGCCCATCCGCCAGAAGGTCTTAGCGCGCAGGTTCGCGTCCAGGGCGGCGGCGATCAGCACGGCGGCCACCACCTGCGGCACGGAGGACAGCAGGAAGATGCTGAAGGTGTTGCGCAGCCCCTTCCAGAAGCGGGGTTGCTGGAGCACCCAGACGTAGTTGTCCGCGCCGATAAAGCCCTGGTTCCCGCGGATCAGGTTCCACTTGTGGAGGCTGACGAAGGCGGTGTACAGCAGCGGAAAGAGCCCCGCGATGGCGAAGATGATGAAGAAGGGCGCGATGTAGAGGTAGGGCGACGCCTTCTGGTCCCAGTGGCTCAGCCGCTGGCGCGTCGACAGGGTGGGGCTGCTCATCTGTGTGTCCTCATTGACGTTCGGGAAGGGGGAGGGGGCGCCCGGTACGGGCGCCCCCTCGGGGGGCTGGGTCAGCCGAGGGCCTTGGCCTCGTCGACTGCCTTCTTCCAGGAGTCCTCACGGCTGGCGGACTTCTCCACGGCCGTGCGGGTCAGGGCATCCTGCGCGATGGTGTCGATCGCGAAGTAGTTCGGGCCCTTGTAGGGGGTCACCTTCACGGCGGCGGCGCGGTCGGCAAGGATCTTGCCCACGGGGGCATTGTTGAAGAACTTGTTCACATTGCCTTTCACGGGGTCGCTCTCCAGGGCCTCCTTCTGGCTGGGGAAGGTGCCCTTCGCCTCGAAGGCCTTGACCTGCTGTTCCGGGGCGGTCAGCCAGGCAGCGAGCTCACGAGCGGCGGCCTTGTTCTTGCCCTGCTCGGGGACGGTCAGGTAGGAGCCGCCCCAGTTGCCACCGCCGCCGGGGAAGACATTGGCTATGTCCCAGCCCTTGACGCCGGCGGCATTGCCCTCGATCACGCCCAGCATCCAGCCCGGGCACAGCATGGTGGCGAACTTGCCGCTCTGGAAGCCCTTGTTCCAGTCGGGGCTCCACTGCGACAGGCCGGCGGAGAGCTTGTTGTCGACGGACTGGGTGACGACGTCGTCGTAGAGCTCCTTGACGGGCTTGTTCTCGTCGAGCGGGATGACAGTCTCCTCCTCCGTGGTGGAGGAGTAGGGGTTCTCCATCTGGTTCAGGCGAGCTGCCCAGATGGCGTTCGGGGAGTCGTACCAGCCGACATTCGGGACCTTGGTGACGAACTGCTTGCCGACCGCGAAGTACTTGTTCCAGTCGCCCTCCAACAGCTTGGCGACCTCCTCGCGGTCGGTGGGCAGGCCGGCCTTGGCGAACAGGTCGGAGCGATAGCAGACGGCCTCGGGGCCGATGTCGGTGCCGTAGCCGATCACCTTGCCGTCGGGATCGGTGGCGGCCTTCTCCTTCCAGTCCAGCCAGCGGCCGGCGACGTCATCGGACTTCAGGTCCATGAACTTGTCGCTGGACTGCATCAGCTCGGGCAGCCAGTCCACCTCGACGGCCTCGATGTCGGCCAGGCCGGAACCGGCCGCGAGGCGGGTGTTCATGTTGTCGCGCGCTTCCTGGGTGGTGGCGGCCTTCTTGGCCTTCACCGTCACATTCGGGTGCAGCTTCATGTACTCGGCGTAGAGCTTGTCGTAGCCGAACTCGTTGAAGGTGGCGACTGTCAGCGTCACCTTCTCGTTGGGGTCGCTGCTGGGCGCCGTCTTGCTGTCGGCGGCCTTGTCACCGCTCGAGCAGCCGGTCACCATCACGGCCAGACTCGCTGCAAGCGCCGCGGCCTTCCTCCACTTGCCAGTGCTCACCAGATACTCCTTCGTTCCCGGCCGTGCCACGATGCACGAGCCCTCCTAGGCAGGCGCTTGAAAGCGCTCTCAAACAATGAAAGCACCCGATAGGCTTGATGGCAAGGCTCGGGGTCATGCACTTTGCAAGACTTTCCATTACCCCTAGTAGTTCACGCTATTGACTTGGCCACCCAGCAGTGGCTAACGTCATGACGCAGATCTGAAAACGCTTTCACACTGATCGTGGCACGCACGACGGCGTGCGGCTAGGGAGAGTCAACATGAAGTTCAATGACGAGTTCGTCTTTGGGACGGCGACCGCGTCCTACCAGGTAGAGGGCGCCCACGACGAGGGTGGTCGCACGCCCTCCATCTGGGACACCCAGTGCCGCACACCCGGCAAGGTGCACGGCGGGGACACCGGTGACGTGGCCTGTGACCAGTACCACCGTTGGGACGAGGATCTGGAGATCATCAAGTCCCTGGGGCTGCAGGCCTACCGCTTCTCCATCTCCTGGAGCCGGGTGATCCCCGATGGGGTGGGTGAGGTCAACCCGGAGGGCGTGGCCTACTACCGTCGTATGTGCGAGAGCCTCAGGGCGGCCGGCATCAGCCCTGTTGTCACCCTCTACCACTGGGACCTTCCGCAGGTGCTGCAGGACGAGGGAGGGTGGACGGTGCGCGAGACCGCCTATGTCTTCGCCGAATACGCCCGGAAGATGGCGCGTGAGCTCGGTGACGTCGTCGACGTGTGGAGCACTCTCAACGAACCATGGTGTTCGGCCTACTTGGGCTACGCCTCCGGCGTCCACGCGCCCGGTCGCACCGAGCCCGTCGAAGCGCTCAAGGCGGTGCACCACCTCAACCTGGCCCACGGGCTGGCGTCGGTGGCGCTGCGCGAGGAGCTGGGCGACGACGTGCGGATCTGCCTGACCCTGAACCTTCACGTCATTCACCCGCTCACGGACTCCGAGGCCGATGTGGCGGCGGCCCGCAAGATCGAGGTCGTCGGCAACGAGGCCTTCCTGCAGCCAGTGATGGAAGGGATCCTTCCCGACGAGCTGCGGGAGGTCACCAAGGAGCTCACCGACTGGTCCTTCGTGCTCGACGGAGACCTCGAGCTCTGCCACCAGGCGCCCAGCATCCTGGGCATCAACTACTACGCAACCTCCACGGTCAAGGCCTGCGATGCCGGGGAGGAGTCCCTGTCCGGCGGTCATGGCGAGACCGGGGTGAGCCCTTGGGTGGGCTGCGACGATGTGACCTTCCTTCCGCCCACCGGGCCGCTGACCGACATGGGCTGGAACATCGAGGCCGACGGCCTGCGCCTCCTGCTCACTCGCACCGCCCGTCACTATCCCGGTCAGGAGTTGATGGTCACCGAGAATGGCGCCGCCTTCCCCGATGAGGTCTCCGTCGACGGGCGGGTCCACGATGAGGACCGCGTCGGCTACCTGCGGGGTCACCTGGCCGCCGTCGTAGGGGCCATCGAGGAGGGCGCGCCGGTGACGGGTTACTTCCTGTGGTCTCTGTTGGACAACTTCGAGTGGAGCTTCGGGTACAGCAAGCGCTTCGGCATGGTCCGGGTGGACTACGAGACCCTCCAGCGCACCGTCAAGGACTCCGCGAAGTGGTACGCAGATCTGGCGCGCACGCGTGACCTTGACGCCGTCGGAGTCGATTGGGTGGCTGGCGCCTGAAACCGGTAGAGTTGTGCCTTGGACGCCAGCACCCGATGCCGGGGTCCAAGGCACACGCCCTCCTGCCATGGGACCGACCCATGGCCGTTGAGACCAGAGGAGGTGGAGTACGCGTATGCGCAAGTACGAGATTGTGGTCATCATTGACCCCGACGTCGACGAGCGTCAGGTTTCTCCCCTGATGGACAAGCACACCAAGACGATCACCGAGGCCGGTGGCACCGTCGACAACATCGATGTGTGGGGCAAGCGTCGCCTCGCCTACGAGATCCGCAAGAAGCCGGAAGGCATCTACGTCGTCCTGAACGTGACCGCTGAGCCGGCCGCCGTGAAGGAAATGGATCGTCTGATGACGATCGACGAGCAGATCATGCGCACCAAGGTGATGCGTCCTGACGCTCACTGAGCTTCTGCTCGGCTGAACGTCGGATGAGTCCGGACAACAACCGGACAACACCTGGGGCATTCCCCGGACCGTCGACGGATGAAAAACTGTCAGTACCCACTGGCAGGCTTCATCCCAGACAGTCCTCACGTCCGATCCAACGGAGACCAACATGGCAGGCGAAACTCCCATCACCCTCGTCGGCAACCTCACCGCCGACCCCGAACTGCGCTTCACCCCCTCGGGTGCCGCCGTCGCGAACTTCACCGTCGCGTCGACGCCGCGCCAGTTCGACCGTCAGTCCAATGAGTGGCGTGACGGCGAGGCCATGTTCCTCAACTGTTCGGTGTGGCGCCAAGCCGCCGAGAACGTCGCCGAATCCCTCACCAAGGGGATGCGGGTTGTCGTTCAGGGCCGGCTGAAGAGCCGCAGCTACGAAACCCGCGAGGGTGAGAAGCGCACCGTCTTCGAGGTTGAGGTTGACGAGATCGGTCCCTCCCTGCGGTACGCCACCGCGAAGGTCACCCGCACGTCGGGTGGCAATTCCGGCGGCGGCAACTGGCAGGGTGGCAACCAGGGTGGCGGTTACAACCAGGGCGGCGGCGCTCCCGCGCCGGCGGCCGGTGGCAACCAGGGCTGGAACAACCAGGGCGGCGGCAACGCCGGCGGTGGTTGGCAGTCCGCACCCCAGGGCCAGGGTGGAGACAATCGGGGCGGCGGCGTCGACCCCTGGGCCCAGGCCCAGAGCGAAGAGCCCCCCTTCTGATCCGCCGGGGCCGGTGAGACGACCCCGCTGACCAGGACTCCACTCAGTACCCAAGAACACCATTCCCTCTGGGAAGGCACATTCCGGCGAAAGCCGGGCTCGCGGGAACATTCCCGCAGACAAGGAGCACCACAATGGCCGGTCCACAGCGCAAGCCTGTGAACAAGAAGAAGATCGTGCCGATGAAGTCGGTTCGGATCGACAACGTCGACTACAAGGACGCCGCGACCCTGCGGAAGTTCATCTCCGAGCGCGGAAAGATCCGTGCGCGCCGCGTCACGGGCCTCTCGGTCCAGGACCAGCGCAAGGTCGCCATCGCGATCAAGAACGCTCGCGAGCTCGCCCTGCTGCCCTACGCGTCCACCGCGCGCTGAGAAGGAGTAACACCATGAAGCTCATTCTCACCGCACCCGTCGAGAAGCTCGGCATTGCCGGCGACGTCGTCGAGGTCAAGGACGGCTACGGCCGCAACTTCCTGATGCCCACCGGCAAGGCGATCCGTTGGACTCGCGGCGCCGAGAAGCAGATCGAGGGCATCAAGCGCGCTCGTGACGCCAAGGAGATCCGTGGCATCGAGCACGCCAACGAGGTCAAGGCACAGCTCGAGGGCCTGACCGTGGCCTACGAGGCCCAGGCCGCCAGCGCCGAGGGCAAGCTGTTCGGCGCCGTCACCGCTGGTGACATCGTCAAGGCCGTCAAGGCTGCCGGTGGCCCCGCCATCGACAAGCGCTCGATCCAGATCGCCAAGCCGATCAAGCTCGTCGGTACCCACACCGTCGGCATCAAGCTGCACGACGCCGTGACCGCCCACATCCCCGTGGCCGTCACCGCTGCAGCCAAGTGATTTCCGCCCCTCGGGGCTGACTTCTCTGAACCAGTAGGGCCCGCACCGATTCGTCGGTGCGGGCCCTACTGCGTTGTGGGCATTCAGAGCGCGTCGATCACGTCACGCATCAGCTGCGATGGTCATGCACGGTAGAGCGTCTGGCGGGTCCAGGTACGGCCGCTCGCACCGGACGACGCGGCGCTTGCCTGTGCCGCATCGAGCAGCCGTCGCATGGACTCCTCGCGGTCGTCCCGCGCATACTCCTCGAGGACCCGGGCCAGATAGGAGTTCAGGGATTCCTTGCGCAAGTCAGCTTTGGTTTGGGCGCGGCGCAGCACTTCTGCGTCGACCCTGATCGTCAGCTGCGCCATGGCTCCACGGTATCCGTGCTCCCCACAGTTCGCGACGGGTTATTCCACCGGCTCGTAGGTGCGCAGGCGTAGCGAGTTGGAGACCACCAGCACCGAGCTCATCGCCATCGCAGCCGCGGCGATCAGCGGGTTGAGCAGACCGGCGGCGGCAATCGGGATGGCGGCGATGTTGTAGCCGAAGGCCCACACCAGGTTGAGCTTGATGGTCCGGATGGTGCGACGGGAGAGGTGGATCGCGTCGACCACGGTACGCAGGTCGTCGCGGACGATGATGATGTCGGCGCTCTTCATCGCGATCTCGGTGCCCTGGCCCAGGGCGATGCCGAGGTTCGCCGTCGCCAGCGCCGCGGAGTCGTTGATCCCGTCGCCCACCATGGCCACATTGCGGCCCTCGTCGCGCAACTGCTGCACCACCCCGGACTTCTCGTCGGGCAGTACCCTGGCCCGGACCTGCTCGATCCCCAGCTCCTTGGCGACGTGGTTCGCCACCCGCTGTGAGTCGCCGGTGAGCAGCACGGTGTGCAGGCCCAGCTCGTTGAGCTTGGCGATTGCGCTCTGCGCGCTCGGCTTGATCTGGTCGGCCAGGGTGACGATGCCCACCAGAACTCCGTCCAGGCGCACCGCCACGGCCACGGATCCGGTGGATTCGGCCTTGTCAATGGCGTCGTGGGCCCACGCCTCGTCCGTGGCGGGATCGCCGGTGGCCTGGGCGTCGATCCGGCCGACGACGCACTCGTGGCCGTCCACCAGGGCCCGGGCGCCCCAGCCAGGCAGGGCGCTGAAGTCGGTCACGACGGGGGAGTGGCCCGGCTGGGAGACAGAGGCCTCGACGAGCTTGGCCATCGGGGTTGCGGCAGCGGGGGCCTCGACGTGTTCGGCCGTCGTGGTTGAGGCGGGTTCGACCGGATCGCCCAGCGTGGCCAGGTCCTCTGCCACCGTGACGATCGCCCGGGCAATCGGGTGCTCGGAACTCCGCTCGACCGCAGCGGCAGGGTGCAACACGTCGCTGGGGGTCAGGCCGTCGGCGCAGATCACGTCGGTGACCGCCATGGTGCCGGTGGTCAGGGTGCCGGTCTTGTCCAGCACGACGGTGTCGATCTTGCCCGACGATTCCAGCGCGTCCTGGCCCTTGACCAGGATGCCCAGCTGGCCGGCACGCCCGACACCCACCATCAGCGCGGTGGGAGTGGCCAGACCCAGCGCGCAGGGGCAGGCGATGATCAGCACGGCGACGCCCACCGCCAGCGCCCGAGGGATCGAGCCGGTGGTCACGACCCAACCGATCGCCACCAGGATCGCGATCACGATCACCGAGGGCACGAAGTACTGGGTGACCTTGTCGGCCATCTTCTGCACCCGTGACTTGCGGCGTTGCGCCTCGTCGGCGATGGCGGCCATCTGCGCCAACCGGGTTCGGGCGCCCACCGCCTCGGCTCGCACCGCGAGCCGCCCGGTGAGGTTGGTGGTGCCGCCCAGTACGGCGTCGCCCTCGGTCACCTCGGCGGGAACGGATTCGCCGGTCATCGCGGAGGTGTCGATGGTGGAGGATCCCTCGGTGATGGTGCCGTCGGCGACGAAGCGCTCACCCGGCAGCACCAGGTAGCTCTCGCCGACGGCCAGCTTCTCCGCCCCGATCGTCTCGGTGGAGCCATCGGGCAGCAGCCGTCGAACCTCCTTGACCGCAAGGTTTCCCAGCGCATGCAAGACCTCGCCGGCCCGTCGTCGGGCGCGGGACTCGAAGTATCGCCCGGCCAGTTGGAAGGTGACCATGCCGGCGGCAACGTCGAGGTAGATCGAATCGGCCCCGGCGGGCGTGCGGCCAAAACCGAGCCAGTATCCCGCGTCGCGGCTGGGGTAGAAGAGCGTCCACACCGCCCACAGGAAACTGACGGTGGCGCCCAGCGAAATCAGCGTGTCCATGCTCAGCGAGCGGTGCTGCAGGCCGCGGATGGTGGCGCGGTGGAAGGGCCAGGCGCACCAGGTGACGATCGGCAGCGCCATCAGCACGCAGGTGAGCTGCCAGCCGGGGAAGCGGACGCTGGGGATCAGGGCCAGCTGGAAGGTGAGTGCCATCAGCGGCACGCTGATGATGGCGGCAACACCCAACCGGCGTCGCAGGGACGAGGTGCGCTCCTCGGCGGCCCGCTGGGTCCAGGTGTCGTCCTCGTCGTCGTGCACCGCGGCGCCGTAACCGGCCTTCTCCACCGTCTGGATCGCGAGCGGGGCATCGGCCGGGCCAAGCCCTTGCACCAGGGCGCGTTCCGTTGCCAGGTTGACCATCGCGGTGACGCCGTCGAGCTTGTTCAGCTTGCGTTCGATCCGGTTGGCGCACGCGGCACAGGTCATGCCCGAGATGTCGAGTTCCAGCTGCTGGCCGGACTTGTCCTGCCCGGCATCGCGACTCTGGACGGGTGCGCTCACTGTTCTCCTCCTGGGGCCGCGACGACGACGCGCGGCCTCACCCCAGCCTAGTTCGTGCGGCCGACGGGCACGGCGTCGATGTCGGTCTGCGGGAAGTCGTCGCCGAGGAAGAGCAGCGGTTGGCGGCACATGCCCGGGGCGTCGGGCCCGCTGCAGAGCCTCGACAGGCAGGGTCGACGGTGCTCAGCCGCGTCGGTCACGCTCCGCGAGCTGGGCCAGCATCTGGTTGTAGGCGTCGTGCGAGGTGTCGGTGCCGGCATCGAGGTGCCGGTCGACTCGCTGCGACTCCTTGCGATCCTGCCTGGCCCACTGGGTGAGCAGCGCGATCAGCGCGATCACCAGCGGGAACTCGCCACCGGCCCAGGCGATGGTGCCCCCCACCCACTGGTCATGCTGCAACCCACGCTCCTGCAACCACGGGTGCCCCAGCCCGAGCAGGAAGGATTCGCCGTAGATGGAGGTCTTGGCCATCAGGATGACGCCGAAGAAGGCGTGGAAGGGCATCGCGCCGATGATCAGCCCCAGCTTGCCGATGTGGGGCAGCGGGTGCGGCGGCTGGTCCACGCCGATGATCAGGCCGTAGAAGATGTAGCCGCTGATCAGGAAGTGCAGGTAGAAGAACTGGTGCAGCCAGTGGGTGTGCAGGCTGGCGGTGAACAGGCCCGAGAGGTAGAAGACGTAGTAGGTGCCCGTCATGAAGACCAGCGCGATGATCGGGTTGTACATGAAGCCGAGGTAGCGCGAGTGCATGCTGGCGGTGACCCATTCGCGCAGGCCGGCGGGCTCGTTGCGACGCCGGGCGGGGGTGGCCCGCAGCACCAGCGTGATGAAGCCGCCCAGCACCAGGATCATGGCGCACAGCATGTTCAGCGACAGGTTGAGGAACATGTGCACGCTGAAGACCGCCGGGGCGTAGCGGCCGGTGCCCGAGCAGGTGACCAGGACGACGGTGATCCAGCCGATGATCCACGCCGCGGTCCGGCCGACGGGCCAGGAATCACCCCGCTTCTTCAGCCGGGCGACCAGCCACAAGTAGACCGCGACGGCGACGATCGACAGGCCCAGGAAGAACAGGTTGATCCGCCAGTTGAGCACCAGGTTCACCAGCGTCGGCCATTCGGCCACCGAGTAGCCGAGCCGCTGCACGTCGGTGGGCAGGCTCTCGCCTGCGGTCGACGGGATGATCCGGAAGGCGCTGGCGGCGGCGAACTGCCCCAGCATGCCGACGACGGTGGCCGCGAGAGCGCCGACGGCCGACGAGGTCCAGGACAACCCGGCGATCACCACGGCGGCCGCAGCCCTTGCCAGGTGCCACTTGGCGTCGGTGTCCAGCTGGCCGCCCTGGGCCCAGACCGTCGCCAGATCGCAGACCAGCACGACGGCGGCGGCCACCAGGGAGAGGAAGCGCATCCGGGAGCAGACGAGTTTGCTGCCCGCGTCGTCGGCGCTGAGGAAGAGCCGACAAGCCCAGGTGCCGGCCAGCACGGTGAAGGCGACGGCGGCGATCATCCGCGCGTCGCCGGAGACGTCATGGTTGCGGGCGACGATGTTCTCGGTGGCACCGATCGGGGCCACCAGCGCGAAGGCCTGCAGCGCGAGCGCGTACAGGGCGCTCTCCCACGGCTTGAAGAAGGTGAAGATGATGCTGGCCAGGCCGGCTCCGGCCGCCAGACACCAGGCAAGGGACTCCCCGTGGTTGAAGCCGGTGGTGTTGGTGAGGTTGGCCATCAGCAGGCAGGCCGCGGCCCCGACGACGGCGGAGAGCCGCGCCAGGGGAAGCAGGCGGCTGCCGTTCAGCCGGAGTCGCTGGTCGCCGACGGCCGGCCGGATGAAGGCTGCGGTGGTCCAGGCGCCCATGGTGACCGCGGAGGCGAGCCAGACCAGCAGGTCGACCGCGAACTGGGTGGTGAGTAGCACGGAGAGGTCCTTCGACAGCCCCGCGCGTGGGTCGTGCGGGGTGCTCCCACGATATGACGTGTGGTGCGGCGGGTCGAAGTGGCTTGCCGCTTGAGAGGAGGGTGACCGGGGGGAAGTGACTGGGCGCCCGGTGGCTGTCCGGGGCCCCTGCGAACGGACCGGCTCTCGGCGTGGGTGTCAGACCTTGTGTCATCTCGGGCGTCTTCGGACAAGTGTGAACCTCAACCTCCAGTGCAGAGTTATCCACAGGGTTGTCCACTGCTGGGGATAATTACACCGTCGGAATTCCACAGGTGTGAGTAACTCTGTGGACAAGTCCTGCCTAGTCAATCCTGTTTTGGGTTTGTGGACACTCGTGCACCGATGTGGACGCTCGCCGACGTCAAGCTGGGGATGAGTCTCGGCTGGAGAGTTGCGCACAGTTTCCCACCGCATCTGTGGACAAGGCTGTGGAGCGCCCTGCTGAAGACCCAGTCGTGGCAAGCGGTGCGTGCCGGGGTCGCCACGTTCCTGGTCAGGGCGTCTCGGCCCTGCGTAGGCTGGCGCAGAGCGCAGGAGGGACGCCATGGATCTGATTGCAGGCATCGACGTCGGCACCTCGGCCGTGAAGGTCATCGTCACCAGCCCCGACGGGCGGGTGCTGGCCCGACGGTCAAGGCAATACCCGACCCAGACCGGCATGGTGCCCGGCGGCGTCGAGCAGCACCCCGAAGACTGGTGGCGTGCCACCGTCGATGCCGTGCGGGACACCGGCCTGGCGGGCCGGATCGCGGTGCTGGGGATCGGCGGCCAGATGCAAGACCTGGTGCCCGTCACCACCCGCCATGGTCGCGGCCCGGTGCGTCCCGCCCTGCTGTACTCGGATCTGCGCGCCACCGCGCAGCACCGTCGGCTGCTGGACCAACTGCCCGGCTGGCAATGCCGCACCGGAAACGAACAGGACGCCTCCAGCGTCGCGGCCAAGATCGCCTGGCTGGCCGAGCACGAACCCGCCACCCTGCGTGACAGCGACCACCTTCTGCTCTCGGCCGGCGGCTACGTCGCCTGGCGGGCCGGCGCCGAGGCCGCCTGCGACGTGCTGACCGCCTCCACCACTGGGCTGCTCGACGTCGAGACCCACAACTGGGGGGCCGAGGTGCTGCACGCTGCCGGCGCCGCCTCAACTGCTGGAAGGCCGGAGCAGTTGCCCCGGCTGACCGGCAACGTCGACGGCGACGCGCTGGTGGGGGAGGTCAACGCCGCCGCGGCCCAGGATCTGGGTGTGCGCCCGGGGATCCCGATCGTGCTGGCACTCGGGGACGCCGGTGCGGCCACCGACGGCCTGATGGGCAGCGACCCCGGCGACGCCTACCTCTCGCTGGGCACCACCGGCTGGCTGGCCGCGGTGCTGCCGGCCGACGACGGTCAGCCGTCGCCGATCCATCGGCTGGTGATGCCCGGCTGGGTCAATCGGCTGCGGATCGGAGCGGTGCAGTCCGCCGGGGGAACGGCGGCCTGGGCGCTGCGGCATTTCCTGCCGGGAAAGGACTTTGCCGAGGCCGACCAGCTGGCACTGCCCCGGCTGGCCACGCTGGGCGCGCGCCCGCTGTGCCTGCCCGGGCTGGCCGGTGAACGGGCCCCGGTGCGCGACGCCAGCTTCCGCGGCGCCTTCGTCGGGGCAGGGGAAGACACCGAAGCAGTGGACTTCTACCTGGCCGCGTTGACCGGCGTCGCGCTGGCGCTGCGGCATGTCGCCGACGATCTGGGCATTCGCCAGCAACGGATCGGGCTGGTGGGCGGCGGCGGCTCCAGCGCCGTGTGGCGGCAGATCTGCGCCGATGCGCTCGAGGCCACCGTGGTCACCGGCAGCGACACCGACGCCACCTGCTGGTCGGCTGCTCGCACCGCGGCCCAGGCGCTGGGGATCGAGAACGACATCCGGCCGCTGCTGGCCCGCGAACACGACGTCCAGCAAACCCATCCGTCACCCGCGGCGGCGGAACTGCAACACCTGGTGCCGGTCCACCGCGCGCTGTACGACGCGCTGGCGCCCACCTTCCACGCGTTGAACGGGTGAGGTTCAGGCGGCCAGCAGGTCCCGGGTCAGCTCGGCGTGGCCAAGGTGCTGGCAGATCTCCTCGAAGACGTGCAGCAGCACGCCGTGGCAGCTGACCAGCCACTCGGCATCCTTGTCGGCCGGGCGGTTGGCGGGCTTGGAGTGCCCGTTGACCGAGAGCACGTCGGTCTCGAAGAGCTGGCGCACCTGGGCGGCCCGGGAGAGGAGCTCGGCCACGCTGCCGGTGGCGGTGAACTCGGCCTCACGGTCCCGCTCCACCTCGACGCCGCGATTGGTGGTGCAACTCCAGAAGCGCATCATCCCCAGCACATGGGTGCCGATGCCGAACAGGGAGTTGGCCCCTTCCACGTCGGGCTTGCGGTTGACCATCGCGTCGTCGCTCTGGCCAATCAGGTCGAAGAGCTCGTCGAACTTGCTGAGGGTGAACTCCAGCAGGATTCGGTCAGTGCTCATGAGTTGTGCTCCTGGTGATCGGGGGCGGTCGGTAGTAGCTGTCGAGGGCAGCGTATGTGCTCGACGTCTCATCTGGACACCCGCGGCGGCATCGGTGGACGCCCGATCCGCCCCCGATCCATGGTCAGGCCTGCGGGGCTCCTTGCGCAGCGGGGTTGATGTTGCGGATGATCAGCGAGCAGTCCTTGTCCGCGAAACCATCGTCCACCAGCTGGTCCAGCGCCTCCTGGGCGACGCGGGCAGCGGGGAGCTCGACGCCGGTCTGGGCGGCCGCATCCATTGCCAGCCCGATGTCCTTCTGCGCCAGGGCGGCCGAGAAGGTGGCCGCGAAGCCGTTGTTGGCTGCCGCGGTCTCGATGATGTCCGGCACCGGATACCAAGTCTGCAGCGCCCAGCAGTTGCCGGAGCTGACCGAGGCGACCTCCCAGAAGGTCTTCGGGTCGAGGCCGAGTTTGTCGGCCAGCACCGCACCCTCCGCGCAGGCCTGCAGTTCGATGAAGAGCATCATGTTGTTGACGATCTTGGCCGCCTCACCCGACGTGGGCCCGCCGGTGGGGATCACCCGGCCGGCCATCGGCTCGATGAAGGCAGTGGCCGCCGCGACGTCCTCGGGAGCGCCGCCCACCATGAAGCACAGCGTGCCCGCCGCGGCGCCGGAGATGCCGCCGGAGACCGGGGCGTCGACGAAGCGAAATCCCTTGTCACGGGCCTGTTCGTGCAATTCGCCGGAGGACTTGACGTCAATCGTCGACGAGTCGATCAGCAGCGTCCCGGCAGCGGCATGGGCCAGCACCCCGTCGTCGCCCAGATAGACGGCCCGGGCATGATCGCCCTTGGGGAGCATGGTGAAGACCACCTCGGCGCCCGTCACCGCCTCCGCGATCGACCCCGCTGGGGTGACGCCCTTCGCCTGTGCCGCGGCGACCGCTTCACCGTTCAGGTCGAAACCCTGCACGGTGTGGCCCGCGGCCACCAGGTTCGCGGTCATCGGACCACCCATGTTGCCCAGTCCGATCCAGCCAATGATTGCCATTGCATCCTCCTCATCGTCGAGTGGCGGCACCCCATGGGCCCTTTCGGAGCAAAACTAGGCAACCCGACGCTGCCTTGCAAGCATCACGATCACGGGGCGCACATGCCCCGCTGAAGGGTTGCGGTCGCGTCAGCCGCGACGGGCGGCGCGCAGCCGCAGCGTGTAGGCCTTCGACGCCTCGCCGCAGACCGTGCGCAGGACCGGCTCCTGTGCGCGGGGATTGAACCGGCCGATCGCGCCGGAGATGCACAAGGAGGCCACCGCGGCACCCGACGGGGAGGTGACGGCGCACGCGATGCTGGTCAGCCCGAGCACGCTCTCCTCGCGGTCGTAGGCGATCCCCTCCATCCGGATCCGCTCCAGCTCCGCCCGCAGTCGCACCGGACTGGTCAGGGTGTGCGGGGTGAAGGCTGTCAGGTCTCCGGCCAGCACCTGGTTGGCCAGCAACGGGTCGTGCGCCAACATCACCTTGCCGGCGGCGGAACTGTAGGCCGGGAAGCGGCCGCCGATCCGGGTGGGGGAGGCGACGTACTGCAAGCCGTGCAGCTTGTTCAGGAAGACCACATTGGGCCCGTCCAGCACCGCCAGGTGCACGGTCTGGCGGGTGCGCTCGTAGAGGTGCGCCAGGAAGGGAGTGAGGCTGTCGCGCACCAGATCCACCTCCGGCATCGGCACCGGGCTGGCCAGATCCTGCAGCGCCGGGCCGAGGCGATAGCTGCTGCCATCACGCTCCACCGCGCCATTGCGCTCCAGCATGCCCAGCAGGCGGAAGGCGGTCGACTTGCTCAGCTTGGCGCGGCGGGCCAGTTCGCTCACCCCGACGCCGACAGTCGGGTCACCATCGAACGCCGCCAACAGGGCAAAGGCCTTGTCAACTGCGGTTCGGGCGTCGCGCGATTTGCTGTTGTCGCCGGGAGAGCTTCCCTGACCCGTGAGCATCGCTTCCTTTCGTCGTCGAGCTGCAGTGCTCGCAACGAGCAACACTACCTGCTCATGGTCCGTATGATGGAATCTTCAATCTCGCGTGGGATACATCACTCGCCCGACGGCTCCTCGTCGTCCAGCGACTGGTCCATCTCCAGCGCCGGCAGCGCAGTGCGCGGGTAGGCGACGGGCTTGGCCGGTACCCCCGCCACCGTGGTGTGCGGCGGGACGTCGTGCAGCACGACGGAGCCGGAGCCGATCTTGGCGCCCTCGCCCACCTTGATGTTGCCCAGCACCTTGGCGCCGGCGCCGATCATCACGCCGCGACCGATCTTGGGGTGACGATCCCCACCCACCTTGCCGGTACCGCCCAGGGTGACCTCGTGCAGCATGGAGAAGTCGTCCTCGATCACGGCGGTCTCGCCGATCACCACGCTGGTGGCATGGTCGAACATCAGGCCCTTGCCCAGCCGCGCGCCCGGGTGGATGTCTACCGCGAAGGCCTCGGAGATCCGGCTCTGCATGAACAGTGCCAGGGCGTGGCGCTGCTGCTTCCAGTAGTGGTGGGAGACCCGGTGCGCCTGGATCGCGTGGAAACCCTTGAAGTAGAGCAGCGGCTGCGAGTAGCCGCGGCAGGCCGGGTCACGGGTGACGATGGCCTGCAGATCCGCCAGCACCGCCTGCTGGATCTCGTCGTGGTTGGCGAAGACCGGCTGCAGCAGGTCCCGCAGGGTGAGCGCGGTGACCGTCTGGCTGGCGAGTTTGCTGGCCAGCAGGTAGCTCAGCGAATCTGCCAGGGTCTCGTGGCCCAGGATGACGGTGTTCAGGAAACCCGCCAGTGCGGGCTCGGTAACGGCGTCGGACTCCGCCTCGGAACGAATCCGGTCCCACACCGCGGCGTCGTCCACCGGCGTGCAGAAATGGGGAGTGCTGCCCTCGGGGGCCGGATTGGGCCTGCGAATCATTTCTCACCCTTCGTACGGAGACAGACGTCACGCTACGTGCCGTGCAACGTTCCCGGCCACTTGGGCATTCCCCCGAGGCGGGTGGAATGCTGGTGATCATGGCTGAGGAGATGGTGACCATCTACGACGAGCAGGCCCGCCCCGCGGGCGTCGCGTCCCGATCGGTGATGCGTCGGGAGAACCTGCGCCACGGCGGCACCGGCATCCTGGTCACGAATTCCGCCGGGCAGGTCTATGCGCACCGGCGCACCGAGCAGAAGGACGTCTACCCCGGCTACTACGACCTGGCAGCGGGCGGGGTGATTGCCGCCGGCGAGGAGCCGCTGGATTCCGCCCGACGCGAGTTGGCCGAGGAGCTGGGGATCACCGGCGTCGAGCTGGAATCCCTTGGTGAGTACGAATTTTGCGATGAGCGGCTGAACCTGCACGCGTGGCTCTACCGGGTGGTCTGGGACGGCCCGGTGATCCATCAGGCCAGCGAGGTGGCATGGGGCGGGTGGATGGATCTGGGCCAGATCCGGGCACTGATCGAGGATCCGCAGATCGACGTGATGCCGGACGCGGTCACCCTCTGGAGCCAGGCAGGGCTGTTCGACTGACGTCCCCTGGGGGACGGCGGCGGGGGCACGGTGTCGAGCTTCACGGCGACCCCCTGATTTCCTACCATGACGTCCATGACGACGCCCCAGTATCCGCAGGACCCGATGCAGCAGAAGCCCCAAGGCCAGCCCGGCCCGGGGCAGCCGTACGTCGATCCGTCGGCGCCGGCGGGCCAGCAGTCCTGGGGACAGCCGCAGACCCAGCCGTGGGGTCAGATTCCGCCACAGGGCCCGGTCGGCAACCTGCCGGCCAACTTCCAACAGCCGGGTGGGCTGGTGCCCACCACGCCGCCACCGGTCAAGAGCAAGACCAAGATGGTTTTCGGATGGATCCTGCTGGTCTTCACCGTGCTGGGCATCCTCAGCCTGTTGAGCCGGGCGGGGCAGGGGAAATTGGTGCTGGTCTACCCCGACGACCTGGGGAGGACCATCGGCAGCTGGATCGGGATGGCCATCTTCAACGTCCTACCAGCCTGGGGCGCCTACCAGTTGCTCACCTCGCACAGCCGGGCGATGCAGAAGTGGCACCGCGGCCAGGGGCTTCCGGGGGGCTGGGCTGGGCAGGAGCTTCCGCCCTACCAGTGATCCTGTTGCCAGACCACCAGGCGTCGGCTCAGCCCAACGCCCCCAGGTAACGATCGTCGCGGGCCCCAGTTTCGGGGGAGGCGAGCGCCAGGGCGAGCCGCATCATTGCCTGTGACAGCAGGGTTTCTGGGTCTTCGTCGGAGTCGACCGGCAGCACGAGTCGCAGCGTGATCTCGGTGTCCAGCGCGCTGGAACCGTGCCGGGCCATCGATCGCTGCCCGGCCACCCGCCAGCTGCTCCCCGATGGGAGCTGATTCAGGTCGGTGGGGAAGGCCAACAGTTCGTCGACGGTGAAGTCGGCGCTGGCCAGCCGCGGGTCCGGGGCGACCGGCAGCGGGGCGCCCAGCGTGAACTCGTCGGAGATCGGGGTGCGGGCGGTGAAGGCGAGGCTCATGACGCCATTGTGCCGCCCCAGTGGTGGCCCACGGTGCGGGGCGCTGCTGGTCTGCGCCACAAACCGCATCCTTGTTCGGGGGCAGTGCCAGATGTGCACTGGATCCCCTTCAGAACGTGGTTTGTGGCGCAGACCGGATGCCATCCGCCAAGACTCGCCCAGCGGCTTCGTCTGACTTCCAGATCGCCTCGGTGGCGAGTCCCGGTCAGCGACCTCAGCGGTAGCCCGGCCACGCGGCGTCGGCGTCGGGGCTGAGCGGCTGCACGTCCACCACACGCACCGTGGTCGCGTCGATGGTGAAGCGGACGTCCAGCCCGGCGAAGGGCAGCCCGAAGACCCGCTCTGGATCGTCCAGGAAGCGGGGGCGGGGATCGCGGGAGAGCACGCCCAGCAATGCCTCGCGCTTGGCCCGGGGCACCCGCGCCAGCAACTCGTCCGGGAAGTCCACCCGGAACCAGTCCTCCGGGTTGGTCTCGATGAAACCGCTTGTCGCCTCGGGGTGCGAGTCGAAGGGGATGTACGGCTTGATGTCCAGGATCGGGGTGCCGTCCACCAGGTCCGCGCCGCTGACCAGCAGCACCGGGGCCTGGTCGCCGTCCAGTTCGACGCCCTCCAACCGCACGGAGCTCAACCCGATCGGGTTGGGGCGGAAGGGCGAACGGGTCGCGAAGACCCCCAGCCGGTCATGCCCGCCCAGCCGCGGCGGACGCACCGTCGGGGACCATCCACGTCGCGCCGACACCGACTTGTCGAACTCCCAGATCAGCCACAGGTGGCTGAAACCCTCGATCCCGCGCAGGGCGTCGAGCGAGCGGAAGCCGGGTTCGAAGATCACCCGGGCCAGCAGCTCCGGCACCAGACCGGCCTGCCGTGGCACCCCGAACTTCGAGGGGAAGTCCGTGCGGATCCGGGCGACGGTGGCGTAGGGCGGGCGCGGGGTGGTCACCGGCCAACCGTAGCGAGTGCCCCGGGCTCAGGTCAGCGGGTCGTCGCAGGGCAGCTTGCCCGCCCGGACCGCGGCCACCAGCTCGGCGTGGTCCTTCTCCGTCTGGTCGGCATAGGCCTTGGCCCAGCGGCCGAAGGCCTCCGCCACCGGGGTCTTCTTGCCCAGATATCCGGAGATCACCGACGCGCCGGAGGTGCGGGCATGCCCCTTGGCCAGCAGGTGGCCGGTGATCCCGGCATAGTCCTCCAGCGCCGACGGGCTCATGGTCTCCAGCGGGACGCCGCCCTTCATGTTGCGGTACTGGCGCACGTAGTACTGGTGCTCCCCGGCGCTGGCCCAGCCCAGCAGGGGATCGGAGACGGTCTGCAGCTGCTGCTGGTACTCCACCACCCGCTGGCCCTGGTGGTTGTGCCAGGCGCGTTCGCCGTGCACATGGGGCGCCAGCACGGAGCGCTGCGCCTGCTTGAGCTGCAGGAAGAGCACGTCGTCCTCCCGGGAGCCCACCAGCAGCGCCACCCAGGAGCGCATCCCCACCGATCCGACGCCCACCACCTTGTGGGCGATGTCCACCAGCGAGTAGCCGCCGACGATCCGTCGCCACTGTGGGGTCAGGGTGTGCAGGTAGTCGTCCAACGCCTCCACCAGCTGCGCGCGGGTCTCGGCGTCGGGGTGGGTCACCAGCGGGGGATTGTCCACGATCTCCGACGCGCTGGTGGCGCCGCCGGCCAGCTTGGGCAGCATCCGGTCGTCGGTGCGCTTGCGGGCGGCCCGGGCGGCCCGCTGGATCTCCTCGCGCAGGCTCTCCTCCGTCGAGGTCTCGTGCAGGGCGTTCAGGTCGAGGTGGTTGAAGGCTCGCCACAGTAGCGGCTGCTTGGAGAGGAAGCTGACCTCCTCGCGATAGCTCTGCACGCAGTTGGTGACCGCGGTGGCGCACTGCTCCTCTGTGGCGCCATTGGTGCGGCCCAGCACCCAGATGGAGGCGGTCAACCGGCGCAGGTCCCATTCCCAGGCACCGGTGTGTGCCTCGTCGAAGTCGTTCAGGTCGATCACCTGGTTGCCCTCGGGGGAACGGTAGAAGCCGATGTTGCCAATGTGCGCGTCACCGCAGGCGGTGGTGTGCACTCCGGTGGAGGGCAGGTTGGCGACGTCGTGCGCCATCATCTGGGCGCTGCCGCGCAGCAGGCCGAAGGGTGAGGCGGCCATCCGTCCGATCCGCAGGCCGAAGAGCCAGGGCAGCCGCCCCTCGTGCGTCTTCTGGATCAGCTCGACGACGTCGGGCCGGTCCGAGGTGGGTTGCCAGAAGCCCAAGCTGTGGTGCGGGGTGTGATGCCGTAGCAGCTTGCCGCGCGCCACTCGTTCGGCCCGGT
Source organism: Luteococcus sp. H91 (assembly GCF_038433135.1). Lineage (NCBI taxonomy): Bacteria > Bacillati > Actinomycetota > Actinomycetes > Propionibacteriales > Propionibacteriaceae > Luteococcus > Luteococcus sp. H91. The sequence continues at coordinate 92,867 of NZ_JBCDMV010000001.1, forward strand.
CGGTCGCGCGAATGCTGAAGGAGGAAAAGGCGTCACCGCCCTTGTCCTGCGCGGTGATGGGCGGTGGGGTCATCCGGGGCTCCTTCACGACTGTCTCAAGTGATCGTAGCTGTCCCCGCCGACAGATTAAGCTCTGTGCATGGCACAGCTTCTGTTGACCCTGATCGGTGATGATCGTGAGGGCCTGGTCTCGGCCCTGAGCTCCGTCGTTGCGCAGCACGACGGCAACTGGCTGGAGAGCCAGATGGCGAGGCTGGGCGGCAAGTTCGCCGGCGTCGCGCTGGTGGACCTGCCCGACGAGAAGACCAATGCGTTCACCGCCGCGGTGGGTGGCATGACGGATCTGCAGGTGAGCGTCACCCCGGCCGGCGAGCAGTCCGAGCCGCTCGGTACGCCGGTCACGCTGCGCTTGGTGGGCAATGACCGGCCCGGCATCGTCCGCGAGGTCACCACCGTGCTGGCCGGCAAGGGGGTCGGCATCGACGAGATGCACACCTCCACCCGGCCGGCGCCGATGGCCGACACCACCCTGTTCGAGACGATCGCCCAGGTGCGGCTGCCCGAGGGGCTGGAGGTCGGGGAGGTTCGGGAGTCGCTGGAGGCGATTGCCGCCGAGCTGATGGTCGACCTGGACTTCGACGAGACCCTCGACGACGCCTGACCGGCTGGACGTTGGCCCGGCGGTCGGCCTGTCAGCGACGACGGACCCGGCGCGCGGCCAGCACCGCCAGCGAGCGCTTGCCGTAGCGTTCGGCGGTGGCGTCGTGCAGGTCCACCACCTCGCGTTCCACCCGACGGGTGAAGGCCGCCACCCCCTCGCCGGGGCGGGGCTCCAGGGGCCGGCCCACCACCACGTGCACCGTGCGGCGCGGCCAGCGCGGGAAGCGGGCCTCCGCCGGCCAGGCGTCGGAGCAGCCCACCAGGGCGACCGGCACGCAGGGCACCTTGCCGCTGACGCACAGCCGGCCGGCGCCCGGGGTGAAGGTGGCCATGGCGCCGGTGCGGGAGCGGGTGCCCTCCGGGAAGATCAGCAGGGGGGTGCCATCCTTCAGCAGCGCCGACGACAGCCCCTTGTGATTGCCCTTGTGCGGGCGGCCCGGCCGGTCGATCGGGTAGGCGTTGAACAGCAGCACCGGCGCCAGCGCGGTGTACCAGTGCAGGAAGAAGTGGTCGGCGGCGGCACCAGCGGCCAGATTGGTGGTCAGGTGATCCGGCAGCGCCGAGTAGATCAGTGCCGTGTCCAGGTGCGACGAGTGGTTGGCGACGACGACGAAGGGGCCGGTCAGGCCCTCCACATTCTCCGAGCCGTGGAGTTCCACGTTGACGCCGACCTTCACCGCCCCGGCGAGCACCGTCTTGCGCACCAGCCGTCGGAGCCGGGCCAGCGAGGGGTCACGGTAGCGCCGCGGCACGATGGCCGCGGAGGAGGGGGCTTGCTGCTGACTCATCGGGCCACTTCCTGCACGATCAGAGCATGCCATGGATGACCAGCCGGATGCTCGCTGGTGCCTTGCTCGTGGCCTGGCGCCTGCCGGATCAGGCCTTGGCGCAGCTCTGGGTGCTGACCGGGGTGCGGTAGCTGGCCGCCTTGTCCAGCATCGCGTCGGTGGCGGCGTCGGTCAGGGCATATCCGGTGGAGTGGTCAACCATGGAGCGGGCAAAGATGGTGCCGGCCACCCGGCCGTCGGTGGTGAGCAGAGGGCCGCCGGAATTGCCCGGCTGCACCGTGCCGCTGAGCGAGTAGACCTGCCGCACCACGCCCTTCCCGCCGTAGATGTCGTCGCCATTGGCGCTGACCGTGCCGCGCACGCGCGCCGCCTTGACCGTGTAGCCGCCGCCCTGCGGGAAGCCCGCCACCACCGCGTCCTGCCGCGAGCTCAGCGAGCCGGCGCGGGGCAGCGCCGCCGCCCGCAGCGACGGGACGTCGAGGATGGCCAGATCCAGATCCGGGTTGAAGGCGACGACGGTGGCACTCAGCCGCTCGCCAACCCCGCCCACCTGCACCGTCGTGCTGCTGGAGCCCGCGACGACGTGGGCATTGGTGACCACCCGGTTCCCGGCCACCACCCAGCCGCTGCCGGAATGGGCCTGGGAACAGCTCTGGGCGTCGGCATTGATCTTGACGATGCTGCCCGCGGCCCGACGCACCGCGGCGGTCTTGGCGGCCGCCGTGTCCGGCGACGGCACCGGCAGCACCGGCTCGGGCGCCAGCCCGCTGAAGACCCGGGGGAAGCCCGCCTCGCCGAGGCTCTGGGTGAACCGGCCAGCCCATCGCCCGGCCGCATCGGGCGTCACCTTCTCCATCCCCGCCAGTACCCGGGAATCGTTCATCTGGGTGGTCAGGGAGCGCGGCAGGATGGGGCGGATGGCCCCGCCGACGAGGGTGAACGTGATACTCACCATCAGCATCGAGACCAGCGCGCCGATCCCGGAATCCAGCAGTCGCGCGCTCTGCCCGGAGGCCCGGGCGCGCAGCTGCAGCCCGACCCGGATCAGCAGCGATTCGCCCAGCAGCGCCCCGAGCAGCACGCCGACGATCAGCAGGGGGAATGGCTGCTGCAGGTCCTCGTCCCAACGGGCGAGCAACCGCGGGGTCAGCCAGAGCCCGACGGTGGCGCCCAGCAACAGCCCGCCCAGCCCGAAGACGCTGGTCAGCGCTCCCACCCGCCAGCCGCGAAAGGCATGGCTGAGCAGCAGCACCAGAAGTGCCAGGTCAATCCAGTCCAGACCGGTCATCGGGCTCCTTTCGCATGCTCCATGGTGCCGCGGGAATCTGTGGGGGCAACCAGGCTGGTAGCTCGGCCAGGTGCGATTGCTGCGATGTCTGGAGCCGCGGCTCACCGGGGCTCGGCTCGTCGTGCCGGTCTCCGCAGTCCGAATCCGTCAGTCGATCGGCCGACCCCGCAGCTTCTTCGTCTCCGAGCGGCGCTTCTTGCTGGCCAGCCGGCGCTGCACCGATCCGCGGGAGGGTTTGGTGGCGCGGCGGGCCGGAGGCGGGGGAGCCAGGGCCTCGCGCAGCAGAGTCGCCATCCGCTCCCGGGCGGCGGCCCGGTTGCGGCGCTGGTGACGGTGCTCGGAGGCGTCAACGCGCAGCAACGTTCCATCCAGCCGGCCGGCCAGCCGGGCCAGCACCCGCTCGCGCTGGCGATCGGTGAAGGCCGTCGTCACGGCCAGGTCCAGGGTGAGTTGCACCCGGGAATCGGTGGTGTTGACCCCCTGGCCACCGGGCCCGCCGGAACGGCTGAACTGCTCCGTCAGCTCCGCCTCACCAATCACCAGGCCGTGCGGGGCGCCGGGCCCGGGCGCAATCACCAGATCCATGGCCCCTCCTTCCCGGCAAGTCTCTCAGGAGCCGGTCGTCGACCGCACGGCGTTTTCGGCGGCAGGGTCGGACAGGCCCGTTCCTGACCGGGTGGCAAGGATGTCTTCCCGAGAATCGACCCCCAGAATCGGCTCCGCTGGCGGACCTTCACGCAGCGGCCTGTCGAGTCCCCGATTCTGGGGGTCGGTTTTCGGAATCTGCCGCGACAGCCCGCATAGGATCGGGTCATGTGGTACCCGCCCAAACTGCCGGGCACTAGCGAGAGCAAGGTGCCGGGCGAGCGTTCCCAGGCGTGGATGGCCGCGCTTGGGACCGGCCTGCTGCTCCTGGGGGCGGGTGTGGGGGTCGCGATCATGGCCTGGCGCGAATCCGCCTCGGGCAACTACTACCTCACGGCCCGCCGGGCGCTGCTGCTGGTGGCGGGCACGACGATGATCACCATCGCCACCATGGCGCTGCACGAACTGCTGCACGGTCTGGGGATGGCGGTGCTGCGGGCTCGCCCCCGCTTCGGCGCCGGCATGATGTCACCCGGCCTGCCCTACCTGTACACCACATGCGAGGGGCATCGGTTCACCCGCTGGCAGTACATCGTCGTGGCCGCCCTGCCGAATGTGGTGATCAACCTTGGCCTGCTCCTGATGATGGCCTGGGGTCCGTACGAGGCCTGGTGGGTGCTGCCCTTCGCGCTGCACCTCTCCGGTGGGGTGGGCGACGCCTGGCTGTGCTGGGCCGCGCTCACCGAGCCCCCCGGAACCCTGGTGGAGGACCAGCGCGCCGGGGTCAGGGTGTACCGCCCCGAGACCTCCTGAGCGGACGGCTCAGCCCCCGATCTTGGCCAGGTTCTCCGCCATCTGATCCGCTGTCAGCCCGCCCACCCGGCTCTCCCGCAGGATCCCGTCGCCGTCGATGAAGAAGTGCGACGGGATCCCGATCGAGCGGTAGCGCGACGCCAGCTCGGTCTCCGGGTCGCTGACCATCGGGAAGGTCAGGTTCAGCCGGTTGGCATAGGAGCGCACCGTGGCGGCATCCTCGCTGATGAAGACGGCAATGATGGTGACGTCCTTGGGCTTGGCGGCCTGCCAGGCGGCTTCGATGTCCGGGGCCTCGGCGCGGCAGGCGGTGCACCAGGTGGCGCCGAAGGTGATCCAGACCGGCTTGCCCTTGAGTGACGCCAGGGAGATCTGCTTGCCGTCCATCGTGGTGACGGTGAAGCCGGGGGCAGGCTTGCCCACCTCCGGCGCCGAGCCGCTCTGGTCGCCCTCCAGGGTCACCGACTGGGCACCCCCGGTGCCTCCCGGGGCGGTGGCCGCGGGCTCGGAATCCGCCCGGTTCACGAACCAGGCCCCGGCCAGCACCAGCGCCAGGGTGATGCCCAGCACGGCCAGGCTGCCGTACTTGCTGCGCCGCAGCCGCTCGCGCCAGTCGCCCGACGTCTGGGCCGGATCGGTGGGGTGCTGCTCGGACATTCGGTTACTCCATCGGGAAGAGGGGCTGAATGGGCTGAGCCCGTCGAGGCACCACCAACTCTGGCAGATTTCGTCGACGGGCTCAGCCCTTGGGTGGGGTGGGGGTCAGGCGTAGGAGTGCAGGCCGCCGAAGAAGTGGTTGCCCAGGAAGGTGAACAGGATGGCCACGAAGCCCATGATCAGCAGCCAGGCGGAGCGGTTGCCCTGCCAGCCCTTGGTCACCCGGGCATGGATGTAGGCGCCGTAGATCAGCCAGGTGACCAGCGCGGCGGTCTCCTTCGGATCCCAGCTCCAGTACTTGCCCCAGGCCGAATTGGCCCAGATGGCGCCCTGGATGTTCATCATGGTGAGCAGCGGGAAGCTGAACACGACGGCGCGGTAGCCCAGCTCGTCCAGCCGCTCCCGGCTGGGCAGGCTGGCCCAGTTCACCTTTGGCTTGAGCAGGTAGAGGATGCCGGCTGCCGAGGCGACGCCGCCGGCGCCGTAGCCCAGCACCGCCAGGAAGACGTGCACGGTCAGCATGAAGGGGCTCTGCAGCGCGGGCATCAGCGGCTTGGTGATGTCGTCGCGGGTGGCGGCGTAGATCAGGATGGCCAGCGCCATCGGCAGCAGCGCGATGCCCAGCGCGCGGGCCTGGTGGCGACGCTCGAAGTAGACGTAGAAGGCGAGCATCCCCCAGCCGAAGGCGCAGGCAAACTCGTACTGGTTGGCGAAGGGCGCGTGCTTCACCACGATTGCCCGGGTCACCAGGCTGATGGTCATCAGCACGGCCGCGGCCAGCGCCAGCTGGCTGCCGTACCAGGCGACGCCGCGGCTGGGGGCGGCGACGGGCACCGACCCTCCGCCGGCGGTGGCCAGCACCGGGCTGCGACGGGCGGTGGTGAGCCCCGCCAGGAAGGCGACGGCGGCCAGGCCCACCAGGATGGTGGCTGCCACCAGGCAGTACTTCGAGATCTCAAGCATGGGTGCTCCCGGTAGTGGTCAGGTTGTCGTCGGTGGTGCTGGGATCGGTGGTGCTGGGGTCGGTTGCCGGTTCGGGGGCCGACGAGGTGCCGCCGAGCGAGTCGACGAATTTCGTCACCTCGTTCTCGAACAGGGTGTCGTGCTTGTCCGGGGAGGCCACTCGCACCTGGTTGCCGTCGGGACCGGGATGGATCCGGATCCACAACCGCTGGTGGCGGAAGAACATGGTGCAGATCATCCCGGCCACCAGCAGCAGCGATCCGAGCCACACCAGCGGTGCGCCATTGTCCTTGCTGACCATCAGGCCGGTGAACTGGCGCTCCCGGTTGAAGGTCATCTGCACGCCACCGACGTCGGTGGGCTTGCCCTGGCTGATCACCTGGTTGGCCTTGGGCTCGGTGCTGCCGGCATCGTAGAGCTCCACCATCACCTGGCCGGGGCCGATCCGCGCGTCGGTCTGCCCGGATGCGGGAGCGACGACGTAGACCTGCATCCCGTTGGACAGGGTGGCCTTGCCGTAGTTCTGGGTCTCGTCCTGGGTCTGGTACTGCAGCGGGACACCCTGGTGCAGCAATTGCTTGCCGGCGGCGTCCTTGATGGTCAGGTCTGCCGCGAAGCCGAAGTAGGACTGGTTGAACATCACCCGTCCCTCCTTCAGCGGGGCATTGACCCGCAGGGTGTGCTCCCTCAGCTTCTGGCCGTCCTTGTACAGCACCACCTCGGCGGCATAGTCCATCGGACTGCCGTCGTCGTGGTAGGAGTCGGTGAAGCTCTTGGCCTCGATCGACAGGCCGGTGCCGTGCCCGACGGCCTGCGGGCCCATCCCCACCGGGACGGTGAACTCGTCCTCATGGAAGCCGGTGTTGTTGGTCACCAGCACCCCCAGCAGGATCAGGCAGAAGGCCGCGTGCGCAAGGGCGGTGCCCAGCGGCATCCAGCGGTTGCGGTCGGCGTAGAGGTTCAGCCCGTCCGGGCCGTCGTCCTGGATGATCCGGAAACGCTTGTGAGCGAGCTTGTTGCGGGCCTCGGCCAGCACCGCCTGGGCGTCGCCGCCGACGACGGTGCTGCGATGGGTCCGGGCATGGTCGAAGAAGCCCTCCCGCACATGGGTGTGCGGCTTGGTGGCATTGCGCCACAGCGTCGGCAGCCGGTGCGTGGTGCAGGCGATGATGCTCAGCACCAGCAGGATGTTGACGATCCGGAAGGGCCAGGAGCTGAACATGTGGAAGACGCCCAGGAAGCTCAGCGGCATCGTCCAGCCGCGGTACTTGGGCTGCACGCTCTCCAGGAAGGAGGCGTAGCGGGCGGGGTCGGCGCGCGTCTCGGCCGGTACCTGGGTGAACAGCACGCCCAGCAGGCTGAGCAGCGTCATGGCGAAGATCAGCCACAGACCGAAGCGCTTGTTGTAGAAGAGTCGGTAGATCCGGCGGAACATCTCGGCGGGGCTGATGTCGGCACCGGCGTCGGGGGCCGCCCCGGGGGGTGACTGCACGGCTGTACTCATGGTGTCTTCCTCATACTCCGAAGGCGGAAAGCCTGCTGAACTGGTTGGTGATGACCAGGAAGCCGGTGAGCAGCAGCAGCGCTCCCGAGACCAACTGGACGGCGGTTTCGTGGCGGGTGAACCAGGCGAGCTTCTCGCTCACCCAGCTGGCCCCCAGTGCGACCGCGACGAAGGGAAGGCCCAGCCCCAGGCAGTAGGCGACCAGCAGCGCCGCCCCTTGCCCGACGCTGTTGGCCTGGGTGGCCAGGCCGATGATGCCGCCCAGGATCGGGCCGATGCACGGCGTCCAACCCGCGCCGAAGGCCAGCCCCAGCAGCACCGAGCGGCGCAGGCTGGGGGCCTGCACAGCGCGACCAGAGCGGGGGCCGCCGAAAGTCCTGGCCAGGAAGGGGAGCTCCACCAGGCCGGCGACGTGCAGGCCCATCACCACCAGGATGCCGCCGCCGATGATCCGCAGCAGGTCGCGATGGTCACCCACCACCCAGCCGATCAGCCCGATCGAGGCCCACAGCCCCACGAAGACCACGCTGAAGCCGGCGACGAAGGCCAGCGACTGCCGCAGGGCGGCGCCCGTCGTGCGTTCGCTCTCGTCGGTGCCCACCAGGTAGCCCACGAAGACGGGCACGATCGGCAGGAAGCACGGCGAGGCGAAGCTGACGATGCCCGCCAGCAGCGCGATCGGTAGCGTGAGATTGTCCATGGTGGTGAGCGGTCAGCGCGACGACGATGCCGAGGCCGCGGGGGCCGAGCTGGCCGGGGCGGCGGAGCCGGCGCCCGACGCAGCCGGGCTGGGGGAGGCCGACGAACCCAGGTGGGACTTGACGGTCCTGGCCAGCTCCGACGTCGGATCGATCTGGACCACCTTGGTCCACATCTGGCGGGCCTTGGGCATGTCGTTCTTGCTCATGTACAGGAAGCCCAGGTTGTAGAAGGTCTCGGCGCGCTTGGGGTCGAGCTTGGCAGCCTGCTGCCAGGAGACCTCGGCATCCTTCAGGTTGGCACCGTTGAACTGGGCGACGCCCAGCGCCAGCCAGGCCGTGACGTCCTTCGGGGTGACCTCGGTGACCCGCTGCTGCCAGTGCGCGGCCTTGTCGTACTCGCTGGCGCCGTCGTAGATCTGGCCCAGCGCCTTCATGGAGAGCACGTCCTTGGGATTGGCCTTGATCTTGGCCTCCAGGGTGGCCACCATCTGCGGATCGACCGGCTTGGGGGTGCTGCCCATCTGGGCGGAGGCCGACGGCGCGGCCTGCGCACCCGGATCCTGCGGCTGGCCACCCATCAGGTAGACGCCCACCACGACGGCGGCGCTGGCTGCGGCCAGAGCGACGGGCATCAGCCAGCCCTTCTTCTTGGGCGGGTTGATCTTCACGGGCGCGGTGATCGGCTGGTCGGCCTCGTCGTCCAGGCCGAGCAGGGAGAAGTCCTCCTCCACCGCGGCATTCGCGCCGCTTGCGCCCGGGGTGGCCTCGACGGCGGAACGGGCCAGCCCGATCTGCCGGGCCGCCCAGGGCTGCAGGTCGTCGGGGGCCTGCTGCAGGTAGCTGACCAGACTGTCGTGGGCGGCCGACACCTGGGCGGGCGTCGCCCCGGCGGGTAGCCCGAAGAAGCGTTCGGCGCCAGTGGCCTGCTGTGGCGTAGTCATCTGCGTCTCCCGGAGTATCTCGGTGTGGCAACCCGGCCGGGTCACCCGGGCCGCGCCGCCTGGAAGATCCCCCGCCGCATCAGTCGTTTAGATACGGAAAGAAGAGGAGATATTCCCATGTGCGGCTCACTGTAGCCGTCGCCCTCCGGACGTCAGGAACGGGGGGTGGACTTTGCGTCCACCCCCCGTTCCCGGGCCTGCTGCTGTGCGGTTGTGACTACTTCTTGGTGGTCGCGGCGGGCGTCGGTGTGGTGCCGGGCATCACCGGGGTGGCCGAGGCTGCCGGGGTGGCCGGTGCCGAGGAAGCAGCCGCGGCGGCCTTGGCCTTGGCGGCGGCCCAGTTCTTCTCACCCTCGGCGCTCAGGCCGAGCGGCTTCGGATCGGACGCCTTGCCCAGCAGGGCCAGCTGGCCCTGGCGAGCGGCATTGATGGCGTCGGCGAGGATCTGCTGGCTGTACGCCGGGGCGTGGAAGCCGTTGGAGTTCTCGCTCTCCGAGTAGTCCAGGTAGAAGGACGCCTTGCGCTGGTACAGCCGGGCCTGGTCCAGCCGGTCCTTCGCCACCCCGGCCTTCTGGGCCTTCTCGATGTCGGTGATCAGCTCGTCGACGGCGGTGTAGGTCTGGTCCATCGTCTTGTGGAAGCGGTTCTGGATGGTGGAGACGCGCTCCTTCATCTCCTTCTCGCTGGCCTTGTGGCAGGTCTGGCAGGAGGCATTCACGTCCAGCATCGGGCTGCGCACCTGGTGTTCGCTGACCTTGGAGGCGCCGGCGCGCTTGTAGGGCATGTGGCAGTCGGCGCAGCTGACGCCGGCCTTGGCGTGGATGCCATTGCTCCAGGTCTCGAAGTCAGGGTGCTGGGCCTTCAAGCCGGGCATGCCGGTGGTCTTGTGCGTCCAGTCGACGTGGCTGGTGCTTGCCTCGTACTCGTTGTCGACGGTCAGGCCCTTGCTCCACGGGAAGGTCAGGGTCTTGGCGTCGCCCTTGAAGTAGTACTCGACGTGGCACTGGCCGCAGACGAAGGAGCGCATCTCCTGCGGGGTGGCGTCCTTGTTCACGTCGTAGTTCTTGATCCCCTGGCCCTCCTTGAGCGCCTTCATGCCATTGATGAAGGCCGGCTTGGTGACGCGCAGGGCCATGTTCTTCGGGTCATGGCAGTCGATGCAGCTGATCGGGTGCTTGAACTTGCCCTGGATGTCCATGTACTTCTGGTGGTTGGTCTCGTCGAAGCCCTTCATCATGTCGCCGCCGCCGATCTCCTTGAAGACCGTGTAGGTGGAGGCGTGGCAGTTGATGCAGGCACCGGGCTGCGGGAAGTCGGTCATCCGCTTGGTGTAGAGCTGGTCCTCCAGCATGTACGCGTGGCCGCGCGCCTCGCGGTAGTCGGTGGCGAAGGCGTAGCCGGCCCAGAGCTTGCGCAGCCGCGGCTCCTTGTCCAGTTCCTGCGCGGCGGTGAAGGTGCGCGGATCCTTGGCGTCGGGCGTGTGCGGGGTCTTGTTGGAGCCGCCGAACTCGGTGGCCTCCATCTCCGAGGTCTTCTTGTACATCTCGTACTGGATGGGGAAGTTCTTGCCCCACTCGGCGGGATCCACGGTGGTGTCGGTGAGCTCGACGGCCTTGAAGTAGGTGTCCTTCGCCTCCGTCTGCTTCTTTGCGACGTCCACCAGCAGCGCGGCGATGACCAGGGTGACCAGCAGGCTGGCAAGGACCAGGGCACCGAGCAGCAATTTGGTGCGGCGCTTCGGCTCCTGTGGGGGCACTGTGCTGTGCTCAGCGGTACTCATGGCAGTTCACTTCCTGTGACCGACTTCACTGTGGCATTGAGTGCACGACACCTTGGTGTCGTGGGTGCGCGTCATCTGGATGTCCTCGGTCAAGTCCTGGTGGCAGTACAGGCAGTTGGCCTCGGCGACCTTCATGTTGACGTCGCGGATCTTGATGTTCTCGGGATACCAGCCGGTGGAGAACTTCAACCCGTGCAGGAATCCGTCCTCGGCCTTCACCCAGTACTTGTGCACGATGTTGTCGTGCGGCAGGTGGCAGTCATTGCAGGTGGCCACCGCGTGGTGGCTGCCCGCCTTCCATGCGTTGTACTCCTCATTCATCGCATGGCAGTTCGCGCAGGTCTTGGGGTCCGTGCCGAAGTAGGACAGGCCCTGCGCGAAGACGAAGGTGTAGACACCCAGGCCGATCACCCCGCCGATGGCGATGGCGAGTAGTGAAAGGACGATCGTCTTCATGTCGACGTACTTTTTGACCGTCTCGACGATGCCACCTCCTGCCATCGTGTACCTCCTGCTCAGGCCGGTTGTGCGTCTCCCGGGGTCGGGAGGGCACGCAAGGCACCCAGTAGTGACATATTCCCGGGATTGGCGCTGCAAAACCATCCCTCAATGGATAGAACTTGGATACATCCCGCCTGCCCTGTGCACAGTGTCTGGGCAAGTCAGTGCACGGTGGGGGGCCTGGGATCAGCCGCGACGCGGACCGCCCAGGCCCTGCCGCACGATGTAGGCCGCGGCCTGGATCCGGTTGTCCATGTGCAGCTTGCGCAGCGCATTGTGCACATGGTTCTTCACGGTGCCCTCGGTGATGGACAGCCGGCTGCCGATCTCCCGATTGCTCAGCCCGCCGGCCACCAGTTGCAGGATCTCCAGCTCCCGCTGGCTCAGCTCCTGCTGTTCCTCGGCCGGGGCGCTCTGGCGTGGAGCCGGCCCCTGCCCGCGCAGCTCGGCCAGCAGCCGTCCGACCAGGGCGGGGGCTAAGGGGGATTCGCCGCGCATCACCTTGCGGAAGGTGTCGAAGAGTTCATCGGGGTGCATGTCCTTCAGCAGGTAGCCGTGCACCCCCTGCCGGACGGCGGGCAGCAGGTGGTCGTCGTCCTCGCTGACGGTGAGCAGGATCACCTTGGTGCCGGGCAGGTCCGTCAACACCCGGCCCGCCGCCTCGACGCCATTCATCACCGGCATCTCCACGTCCATCAGCAGCACGTCGGGGTGCAGTTCATGCGCCAGCTCGACGCCCTCCAGCCCATTGCTGCCCTGCCCGATCACGGTCAGGTCGCTCTGGGCGTCGATCAGGGTGGCGATGGCCCGGCGGAAGAGTGGCTGGTCATCCACCAGCAGGATCCGGATGGGCGCGGCGGTCTCGGTCATCGCGCCACCCGCACGGGCAGGGCCTCGGGGGCCTCGCGACGAGGCAGGTCGACGACCACCGTCGTGCCCCGGCCGGGTGCGGAACGCACGATGAACTCGCCGTCCAGCTGCTCCACCCGTTCCCGCATGGTGTGCAGACCGTAGCTGTCCTGGCGTCCCGGCAGCGACGGGTCGAAGCCCCGGCCATCGTCGCTGACCTCCACCCGGGTGCCGTCCTCGTCGGCACGCAACAGCACGGTGGCGCGGCTGGCGCCGGAGTGCTTGCGCACATTGGCCAATGCCTCCTGCACCACCCGGGAGAGCTGCACCTCGTGGCTGGTCGGCAGCTCGGTGTGCTCGTCGGGCAGTTGCAGCGTCAGCTCGGCCGGGATGCCGCTGCTGCGCGACCAGCTGCGCAGGAAGTGCTCGATGCCCTCGATGAAGCCCCGGTCGGTCCGGCCAGCCTCGCGCAGCCCCAGGATCGCCTCCCGGACGTCGCGGCAGGAGTCCTGGCACAGCCCGGCCAGCTCGCCCAGCTCGTCGCGCACCTGCGGCAGCGCCTCCAGATCCGGATCGCACTCCAGGGTGCGCAGCTTGAGATGGGCCACCGAGAGCACTTGGGCCAGGGAGTCATGCATCTCTCGGGCGATCCGCTCGCGTTCCTCCAGTACCGCACTGTGCCGTTCGGCTGCCAGGGCACGCTCCTGCAGTGTGACCAGCTGGCTGTACCCACGCTCGATCGAGGCGAAGATCATCCGGCTGAAGACCACCACCCCGATCGCTCCGACCAGGCCGGCGATCACATGGGTGTTGCTGGGCCACAGCAGCGGCAGGGCCGCGACGAATGCCACGGGGACAATGATCGAGATCAGCCGCAGCCGCCGGAGCCAGCGCTCCAGATCCTGCTGGGTCGCGGGGGCGGACGGCTCGCGTCGAGACACCCGCCCCACCCCCTTCGCTCAGGGCACGTCGTCCTGTGCCTTCGAGCCAAGAGTAATTCACACAGTTTCGACGTGGTTTATCGGGGGTGCTGTATCGGTGGATACAGTCCGATCGTCCCGCGGATCACACCTCGTCGGGGCCCTGCGGGCGCTTGAACAGGTCGGGCTCATGGCTGGCCTGCCGGGCCCGGGCACTGCGCACGGCATTCATGTTGGTCAGCGTCGAGTAGTCCTTGCCACGCTCCGGCTGGGCGACCCGCGTCGGCTTGCGGGCGGGTTCCGGCGTCGCCTTGGCCTTCGGCTTCGGCGCGGTCCGCGGTTCGGGGCGAATCTGGCTGGACGGCTGTTTGGCCCGCCCCGCGGAGACCGCGGCCACCGCGATCGCGGTGGTCACCGGCACCGCCAGCACCAGCCCGATCGAGCCCACCAGGGTGCGCACCAGTTCACCGGCGAACATCTCACCGGTGAGCACCTCGCCCAGCGGGCGCTGGTAGATGGTCAGCAGCAGCAGGATGGTCAGGATCGCACCGGCCGTCGCGAAGGCCGTGGTGTAGACCGTGGAGGCAATGTGATCACGGCCGATCCGCATGGCCCCGGTGAACAGGTCCTTGCGGCTGCGGCCGGTACCGGCCAGTTCCCAGACCGCGGAGGCCTGGGTGATGGTGACGTCATTCAGCACACCAAGACCGGCAATGATCACGCCGCACACCACCACCGAACTCAGGTGCATGCTGGGGGCGGCGGTGGCCAGTAGGAAGTCGTCCTCGCTGGAGACGCCGGTCAGGTGCGCCCACTTCGAGGCCCAGAAGCCCAGGCCGGCACTGATCGCCAGCCCGAACATGGTGCCCACCAGCGCGGTGGTGGTACGGGTGGAGAAGCCGTGGGCCGCGTAGAGCACCACGAACATGATCGCGGAGCTGGCGGTCAGGCCAACCAGCGTCGGATTGTGCCCGACGATCAGCGCCGGGAAGAGGAATTTGGTCATCACGAAACCGGCGAAGACCAGACCCAGCAGGGAGGCGAAGCCTCGCCAGCGGGCCACCGCCACCACCAGCACCGCGAACAGCGCCGCGAAGAAGATCAGTGGCATGCTGCGCTGGAAGTCGGCGAACTGGTAGCCGATGCTGCCGTCCTGGGGCGACGGCATCCGGTAAAGCTTCACCCCGTCGCCGGTCTTGATGCCGGATTCGTAGACCTCGGCGGTGACCTGCACCTCCTGCGTCTGGCCCTTGTCCGGCCCCTCGTCCAGATGGACGGCGAGCTTGGCGCACTGCCGGGTGTCATTGGCCACCGAGCCGGTCATCCCCTCACAGCTCACCTCGTTGACCATGGTCACCGTGCCCTTGGGCACGGTCACGCCGGGCACCATCACGCTGGAGGCATCGCTCTTGATGTGCGCCGGCACATTGCGCGGCCACAACCAGACCAGTGCGACGACGGTGAACACGGCGATCGGCACCAGGATGCTCACCATCCAGGCCAGGGCCCGACGCTCGGTCCGTCGCAGCTCGGGATCATCGCTGCGCGAGGATGCGTGGGAGTGTGCATGTGCCATGACGGGCCTAACCTTTGACCGATGAGTGACAAGACCGAACCGGAGCGCCTGCTCCCCGAGGGGCACCGGGTGGCGCCCGCAGACGCGGCCACCCTACCCAATCCCTCGCCGCTCACCCGGAGCATTCCGGGGGCGGCCGGTCGGCTGGGGATGTGCGTCGGGCGGCTGGCGCGCGGCCCCGGCGATCCGACCCATCGTCGGGTCGGGCAGGGCTGGTGGCGGGCCAGCAATACCCCTTGTGGTCCGGCGCTGCTGAGCCTGGCCGACGACGGGGCCGATGTGGCGGCGCGGGCCTGGGGCGCGGGGGCCGAGTGGGCGCTGGAGCAGCTGCCCCGGCTGCTGGGTTGTCACGATCAGCTGGACTTCAGGCCGCATCATCCTCTGCTGAAGGAATTGCTGCGACGCCATCCCCAGCTGCGGGTGGGCGCCACCGGTCTGGTCTGCGAGAGCCTGCTGCCGTCGGTGGTGGAGCAGAAGGTGACCGGCGCCGAGGCCTTCCGGGCGATCCACCGGCTGACCCGGTGCCATGCTTCGGTGGCGCCCGGCCCGGCCGGGGTGGCCGGTCATCCGGCCAGCGGGATGCTGCTGCCGCTGACCGCCGACCAATGGGCGGCGATCCCCAGCTGGGAGTATCTGTTGGCCGGGGTGGAGCAGAAGCGCTCCGCGACGCTGGTGGCTGCCGCTCGTCGCGGTCGGGCGGTGGAACGCACCCTGACCAGCGCCGACGCCGACGCGGCGCTGCGTTCGCTACCGGGGATCGGCCCGTGGACGTCGGCCCGCGCCCGGCAGCAGGCGCATGGCGACCCCGACGCGTGGAGCGTGGGGGACTACCACGTCGGCCGGGCGATCAGCTTTGCGCTGTGTGGCGAGCAACTGGATGACGACGGCTGCGCTGAACTGCTGGCGCCCTATGCCGGGCAGCGTTATCGGGTGGAGCTGTTGCTCTCCTTGGGTGGTCCGCGGATCGAGCGGCACGGGCCCCGACGTAGTCTGCCCACCCACCTGCCGTGATCCGGCAGGCGGGACCACCTCAGCCGGAGTGGGCTACGGCGGAATCCTGCGTGGCCGACACGGGCGCCGGCCTTGACCCGCTGCCCTGGCCGTCATCCTCGTGCTTCGGGTAGGGCCGGTTCTCCTCGTCGTCGTCGACGTCGTCAAGGTGCGGGAACGGGTCGGTGTCGTTCAGGTAGCGCAACCAGGACATCACGACGGCCATCACCGGCACGGCCAGCAGGGCGCCGACCAGGCTCCAC
The DNA here is from genome assembly GCF_038433135.1 of Luteococcus sp. H91. NCBI lineage: Bacteria > Bacillati > Actinomycetota > Actinomycetes > Propionibacteriales > Propionibacteriaceae > Luteococcus > Luteococcus sp. H91. Next base: position 108,646 of record NZ_JBCDMV010000001.1, read on the forward strand.
AGGTAGCCGGCCAGGCTGACCCCGACGATCACCGCGTAGGGGTGGAGCGAGACGGCGCGCCCCATCAACAGGGGCTGCAGCACATTGCCCTCCAACTGCTGCACGGCCAGCACCACCAGCGCCATCAGCAGGGCCGTGGTGGGGCCGCCGGTGAACAGCGCGAGCACCACCGCCACGGCGCCGGAGGCGATGGCGCCGACGAAGGGGACGAAGGCCGAGACGAAGACCAGCATCGCCAGCGGAAGCGGGAAGGGCACCTTCAGCAGGGCGGCCCCGACGCCGATGCAGACCGCGTCGATCACCGCCACGATCACGGCCGTGCGGGCATAGAGTTCCAAGCTGCGCCAGCTGCGACGGGAGGCCTCGTACTGACGGGTGCGGGAGCGGGCGGGCACCAGCCAGAGCAGGTTGCTCCAGATCTTGGGGCCATCGCCCAGGAAGAAGAAGGCACTGATGACGCCCAACAGGGCCATCGCGAGCAGTTCACTGAGCGAGCCGCTGAAGGTCATCACGGTGCTGACGATGTTGGAGCTGTGACCGGCCAGCCATTCCTGACCCTTGTCGACGCCCTCGTCCAGCTGGGCATTGTCCAGGTGCAAGGGCCCGTCCCGCAGCCAGGCGGCCCCGTCGCGCAGCACATTCTGGGCCAGTTCGGTGATGCTGCCCATGTCTTCCAGCACCACGGTCAGCGCGTACCAGAGCACGGCGACGATGATCCCCAGGCTGGTGAGCAGCGCGATGGCGCCAGCCAGATAGCTGCCCAGATGAAGGCGACGACGCATCCACCGCACCACCGGGCTGAGCAGGGCAGTGAGCAACATCGCGATGGCGATCGGGATCAGTGCGAAGCGGGCCTGGCCGACCAGTCGGACCCCCACCCACGCGCAGGCCACGGTCACCAGGAAGGGCACGCCAAGGCGCAGGGCAAGGTCAAGCCCCCGCGCAGGGCGGGTCATGAGGTCAGTCTGTTCGGCACGGTGCACACCGCCAGCCTGCCTGCCGCCGACGCTCAGAACCAAGCCCACAAGGGCGTTCACACCCCAAGGGGTGGGCCTTTCCCACCCCGATGGAGGTGGTGGAGGGGGCGGTGTTGGGTGGTTACGCTCGGCAGCCTGCTGCCGACGACTTTCCGAGAACCGACCCCGAGATTCCTAGGAGATCCGGGCCCGCCGCGGAGCCTGGCCCCCAGGGCCGAGATCTGGAGGTCAGTTCTCGGAAGTGGACGACTGATCCACTTGCTGGGGAGTCGCCCTCCGGTTGCGATGGGCGGCGACGAGCGCAAGCAGGGCGCCGGCGACCAGCAGCGGCAGCCCCAGCCGCCAGGTGCTGGCCTCCACCCGGGTGGCCAGCACAAGGCAGGAGACCAGTCCGAGCACCGGGAGGATCGACGGCACCCGGAAGTGGCTGTGCGCCACCCGATCCCGGCGCAGGGCCAGCACCGCCAGGTTCGTGCTGGCAAAGACCACCAGCAGGAGCAGGACCAGGGTGGAGGCCAGCGTGGCCACCTCCCCGGTGAGCGCCAGCAGCAGCGAGAGGGCCGTGGTGACCAGGATCGCCACCCACGGCGTCTGCCGTCCGGGCAGGACCCTGCCCAGGACCGACGGCAGCAGCCCGTCGCGGGCCATGCCGTAGGCCAGCCGGGAGCTCATGATGCCGGTCAGCAGGGCGCCATTGGCCACCGCCACCAGCGCCACCAGGCTGAACAACACCGGAGGCACGCCCCCAGCGGTGCGGACCACCTCCAGCAGCGGGCCCGAGGATGCGGCCAGCTCGTCGGTGGGCAGGATCGCGCTGGCGGCCACCCCCACCCCGACATAGATCAGACCTGCCACCGCCAAGGCGCCGAAGAGCGCTCGCGGGTAGGAGCGGCTGGGGTCGCTGGCCTCTTCCGCCAGGTTGACCGAGGTCTCGAAGCCCACATAGGAGTAGAAGGCCAGGACGGAGGCGGCCAGGACGGCGCCGACCGGCCCGTGTTCCGCGGTCCCGAGCTGGGTCAGGCGGGTCAGATCGGCGCCACCGCGGGCCATCACCACGATGCCCAGGGCAAGGATCAGCAGCAGTCCGCTGACCTCGATCACGGTGGCCACGGCATTGGTGCCCATCGACTCCTTGATACCGCGCAGGTTCAGCGCCGCCAGCAGACCCAGGAAGACCGTCACCACCAGGGGTACGGGCAGACGGACGAATTCCGCCAGATAGTCGCCGGCGAAGCCCAGACTGAGCGCACCCACGGAGACGATGCCCGCGGCCAGCATGCAGAAACCCACCAGGAAGCCGACGACGTCACCGAAGGCCCGCTGGGCGTAGTGCGAGGAGCCGCCGGCACGGGGATACTTCGTCGCCAGCTCGGCATAGCTGCCCGCGGTCAGCAAGGCCAGCAGCAGGGCCGCCAGCAGCGGCACCCAGACGGCGCCGCCGGCGGTACCGGCCACCTCGCCGACCAGCACATAGACGCCCGCGCCGAGCACGTCACCCAGGATGAACAGGAAGAGCGCCCAGGTGCCGACTGAGCGACGAAGCGGCGTCGATTCCTGGTCAGCGGGGGAGGCAGCGAGGGGCTGGGAGGTGGCAGGCATGTGCCGAAGCCAACCAGCCCAGCGGCCGCGGCACACCACCCCAAAGGCGAGGAATTGCGCCGGATCAGTCCTTGATCGCGGGAATGGTGCCGGTGTCCTCGGGGCTGGACAGCTCCTCCTCGACGGTGCGGCCCGGCAGCCGCACGACGAATTCCGCGCCACCCTCGGCGGAACGTCGCGCCGTGACCTGACCGCCGTGTGCATTGATCGTGTGGGCGACGATCGACAGGCCCAGGCCGGTGCCGGGGGTGTTGCGCGCCCGGTCGGAGCGGTAGAAACGGTCGAAGACGTGCGGCAGGTCCTCGTCGGCGATGCCGGGGCCCTGGTCGGCGATCCGCAGGGTGTCCCCGTCCATGTGGACGTGGATGGTGCCATTGGGCGGCGAGAACTTCACCGCATTGTCCAGCAGGTTGGTGACCGCGCGCTCCAGGGTGTCCGGCTCACCGACCAGGAAGAGCGGGTTCAGCTCGACGTCGAAGTTCAGCCCCGGACCGCGACGCTTGGCGCGCACGATGGCCGATTCCACCACGTCGCGGAAGTCCAGCGGCTCCGGATTGGCGGTCACCCTGTCCTCCCGGGAGAGCTGCACCAGGTCACCCACCAGCGAGGTGAACTCGCCCAGCTGGGCGGCGATGTCGTGCAGGATCTCGCCCCGGGCGCCCTCCGGCAGCATGCCGCTCTTCTCGTCGGCCACCAACAGCTCGATATTGGTCCGCATCGACGTCAGCGGGGTGCGCAACTCGTGCCCGGCGTCGGCGATCAGCCGCTTCTGTCGTTCACGCGACGAGCTGAGCGAGTTCAGCATGGTGTTGAAGGATCGGGTCAGGTCACCCAGTTCGTCGTCGGAGTGGATCTCGATCGGAGTCAGCTCGTCGGTCTCGGTGACGTGGGCCACCGCGCCGGAAAGATTGCGCAGCGGGCGCATCGCTTGCCGGGCGGAGAGCCAGCCCAGGAAGATCGAGAGCAGCACGCCGATTCCGCCGGTGGTGATCATGGTCAGCCACAGCCAGTCCAGGGTCCGTTCGGTGGGGGCCAGTGGCCGGGCCATCACCAGGGCGTAGCGGTCCTCCTGGATGCTCTGCGGCACCGCGACCATCCGGTAGGAGACGCCATGGCCGTCGATCACGGTGCGGGCGGTTGTGCCCTGCTGGATTCGGGCCACGGCCAGTTCGTCGTCGCCGGGCTCCATCGGAGTGGAGGCTCCGTTGACCTGCTGCACCTTGCCGTCGCTGGCCAGCAGCATCAGGGTCACATTGGCGGCACGCAGGGCATCGGCGTTCAGCCCGCCCATGCTCTCCACGTCCTGCTCGATCTGCGCGGCGGAGAAGGAGGCGACGTCGATGAGTTCGTTGTCCAGCTGGTTGTACAGGCTGAACCTGGTCATCCAGTAGGCACCCGTGGACACCAGCATCACCGCGATGCTCACCGCGAGCACGGACAGCCACACCAACCGTCGGCTCAGCGACGCGCGGCGCGTCGTCCCGTTCCCCCAGGGGAGGAGCCGAGCCGCGTGGTCAAGGGGATTCACGATGAGGTGCCTGTCAGGAAGTGATGGGTCGCCGGGAGTTCACCCCGGCGGATCACGGCGGGGTTTCACGCAGCACGTAGCCGATGCCGCGCACCGTGTGGATCAGGCGCGATTCGCCCTCCGTCTCGGTCTTGCGACGCAGGTAGCCGATGTAGACCTCAAGGGAGTTGGCGGTGGTGGGGAAGTCGAAACCCCAGACCTCGTTCAACAGCCAGCCGCGCTCCAGCACCCGTCGGGGATGCTCCATGAAGACCTGCAGCAGGGCGAACTCGGTACGGGTCAGGCTGATCTTGCGCCCGCCACGGGAGACCTCGCGGGTCTGGGTGTCCAGGATCAGGTCGTCGAAGACCAGCGTCTCGCTGCCAGCCTCCCGCTCCGGGCGGGACCGCCGGGTCAGTGCCCGCACCCGGGCGAGCAATTCGTCCAGCGCGAAGGGCTTGACCATGTAGTCGTCGGCGCCGGCATCCAGCCCGTCCACCCGGTCACCGACGGCGTCGCGGGCGGTGAGGATCAGGATCGGCACGTCATTGCCGGTCTGGCGCAGCATCCGGGTGGTCTCCAGGCCATCCAGCCGGGGCATCATCACGTCCATGATCACGGCCTCGGCCTTGATCGCGGAGAGCTTGGCCAGCGCCTCCAGACCGTCGGCGGCGGTACTCACCTCATACCCGCTGTACTGCATGGAACGGGCCAAGGAGTCGCGGACTGCCTGGTCGTCGTCAACCACGAGGATGTGCATGAGGCATAGCTTGCCACCTCCCACCGACAATTCTCGACCGGAGGGTCGCCGGGTCTCAGTAACGCGTTGCTGGGCGACGCGTTCCCAGCGCGACGGCCAGCAACGCAAGGCCCACCAGCGACGCCGTCAGGGCCGTCACCCCCGGCCAGGCCCAGCCGCTCCACGCCCAGCCGGCCGCGGTCCCGGCCAGCGAACTGCCCAGGTAGTAGGCGAACAGGTAGAGCGACGCGGCCTGCCCGGTGCCCAGCCCGTGCTGGACCGCATTGGCGGCCACCCAGCCGCTGGCCACCCCGTGCGCGGCGAAGAAGCCGACGGTGATCAGCGACAGGCCCAGCACCACCAGCCACAACGGCCGGGCGGCGCTGACCGCGATCCCCGCCAGGTGGATCGCCAAGCCACCCAGGGCCACGGTTGCCATCCCATGCTCCTCGGCGGCCCGGCCCGCCCGGGCGGAACTCCAGGAGCCGAAGGCGTAGACCAGGAAGACCATGCCGGCCATTCCCACCGAGAGGTGGTACGGCGCCGACTCCAACCGGAAGCCCATCGCATTGAAGCAGGCGACGAAGGCCCCCATCCCGCAGCCGGAGAGCGTCATCAACGCCAGTTGCACCCGGTTGCGCAGCAGGGCGATGGTCTTGGCGGTCAGCCGCGACGGGTGCAGCGGCTGCGACGTGAAGTTGCGGCTGGGCGGTAGCAGGATCCGCACCGCAAGGGCGCAGGCCAGGGCCATCAGACCGATTCCGCCGATCGCCCACCGCCAGCCGAAGATCTCGGCCAGGGCCCCGCTGACCAGCCGGCCCGACATACCGCCCAGCGCCGTGCCGCCGATGTACAGACCGGTGGCTCTCCCCGCCGCTCCCGCGTCGATCTCCTCCCGGAGGTAGGCGACCGCAACCGCAGGCAGGCCAGCGACACAGGCGCCGAGCAGCGCCCGCAGGGCGAGCAGCAGCGGCCAGCTGGGGCTCAGGGCGGTCGCCAGGGTGACCAGGCTGCAGGCAAAGAGGCTGGTCAGCATCACCTTGGTGCGGCCGATCGCGTCGGAGATCGGGCCGAGGAAGAGCAGCGCAATGCCAAGCGTCACGGTGCTGGCGGAGACGCTCAGCGCCGTCTCGGCCGGGGTGATCCCGAAGACCGTGCCCAGCGTCGGCAGCAGCGGCTGGGTGCAGTAGAGGGTGGCGAAGGTCACCAGCCCGGCCAGGAAGAGCGCGACGGTGGTCCGCCGGTAGCCGCTCTCCCCGGGCCGGTGGCCGGTGCTGGTCACTTCTGGCGTGACGCGTCCTCGTCCACGGCTGCCTCGACGGGCTCGGCCATCGGGGGTGCGTCTGCCTCGGGCACGGTCTCGGCGACGATCGCCTCGGTCCCAACCGCGGTCGTGGAGTCGGCGTTGGTCTCAACCACGGTCCCCGAGCTTGTCGAGGGGTCATCCGCAAGCGCGTCCGTGCCGATCCCTTCCGCGAAGGCCGCATCCGGGGTGCTGGTCTCCACCGGGCCCGACGGCAGCCCGCCGAAGGCCTCCAGCAAGGGCTGCGCGGGTTCGGTCTCGGGGGCCTCGACGGGCTCGGCCATCGTGGTCCCGTCGGCTTCGGGCTGGGGCTCAGCCATGGTCCCCGAGCTTGTCGAGGGGTTCTCCTCAGATTCGGCCTCGATGGCAGCAGCCTCGGCGGCGGCAACCGCGGCCAAGCGCTCGGCCTCGGCCTTCTCCGCGGCCACGCGCTCGGCCTCCTGCTCGGCCGCGCGGCGCTCGGCCTCGGCCTTCTCCGCGGCCACGCGCTCGGCCTCGGCCTTCTCCGCGGCCACGCGCTCGGCCTCGGCCTTCTCCGCGGCCACGCGCTCGGCCTCCGCCTTCTCGTCGGCGATCCGCTGCTTCTCCGCATCGCGTTCGGCCCGGGCCTTCTCCTCGGCCTCGATCCGTTCGGCCTCCACGCGTCGCTGCTCGGCCAGCTCGGCCTGGCGGGCCTCGCGCGCTGCCGCAAGCTGGCGCTCCTTCTCGGCCTGCTCCTCGGCAGCCTTGCGCTCCGCCTCGCGTCGCGCCTCGGCCTCCGCGCGGGCCGCTTCGCGTTCGGCGGCCAGGAATCCCTCATGGCGCTCCAGCTCGGCCTTGCTGGATTCATGGCGCACCACGATCGCGGTGCCCTCCTTGGTCAGCCAGTGGATTCGCTGCTGGCCCTCGACGACGGTGCGTCCGCTGACCGGGTCGATCACCAGGCAGGTGCCCTCGTCGATCGAGACGACGGTGGTCACCTCGCCCTTCTCCAACGCGGCCAGCCCGGAACCCAGCCCGGCGACGTCCCCATGCACGTCGACGGCGGGGCCGATCAACCCCAGCCCCTCGCGCATCTCGAACTCTTCCAGACCCTCGCCCCACACCTCGGGGACGATCTGGCGGCCCCGGAACTTCCAGCCGCCCACGATGGCCCGCTTGCCCACCACCATTGCGCCGGCGGAGAAGCCCAGATAGGGCACCCCGCGACGCACCAGCTTGGCGATCAGATCCCGGTGCGGACGCAGCGCATCCAGGTAGCCGGGGGTCCAGCCGCCGGCCACCACCAGAGCTGCGAGTTCCTCGGGTGCCTCGGGCCAGGCCGTGGTGTTCTGCGACGCATCCGGCTCGTCATCCAGCCAGACCGGCACGATCTCCGCCTCCGGCCAGCGCGCGCTGATCGGATCCGCGTACCCGGCCAGTGCGTCGCCCACCTCCTCCTGGGTACCCAGCAGGGCGATCGCAATCCGGGTGCCACGCTTCTTTGCGGACTCGACGAACTGGTCGTGGACGCTGTCTAGGGTGTCGGCGGGGCCGCCTCCGACGAGGTACATGGTCATGCAGCCAGACTAGTCAGCGCTCTGGCTTGGGGGAACCTGAGCTGACCCCGCTCACTCCTAACCTGTCCTCGACGCCCGCGAAAGGAAGCCCATGCCCCAGCCTGCCGATGCCCTGCACACGTCCCGCGCGAACCTGGTGGTCAAGCCCAGCAACCTCCTGGAGACGGTGTTGGCCTGGCAGCCGCTGCAGCTGCTCACGGGCATCTACGGAACCATCAGCCTGGGCGGTCACCTGTATGTCACGCCCACCGAACTCACCTTCATCCCGCACGCGGTCAACGCGTCGCACACCGAGCTGCACATCCCGCTGGGTGACATCACGGATCTGCGGACGCAGCAGAAGCTGATCGCCGCGTTGCTGATCGTCACCACCGTCACGGGCGAGGAGCTCCGGCTGGTCAGCTGGAAGCGTGACGAGGTCATCTCCGCGGTGCACCAGGCACGCGGCACCACGCCGGCGACCTGATCCTGTTTCCCGGGCAGCCGGTTCTCTCAGCGACTCAGGCCAGGGATTCCAGTTCATCCAGAATCCGAGGTGCTGCCGACTTCAGCCTTGGGTCAGTGAGTCCAAGACGGTGGCGGAGGCAGACAGACCCAGCCGGGTGGCGCCTGCGGCAACCATGGCCAACGCGGTCCGGCCGTCCCGGATGCCACCGGATGCCTTGACACCTAGCCGTGGTGACACCGTCTTGGCCATCAGCTCCACCGCATGCACGCTGGCGCCTCCAGCTGGGTGGAAGCCGGTGCTGGTCTTGACGAAGTCCGCACCCGCGTCCTCTGCCGCTTGGCATACGCGCACGATGGTGTCGTCGTCCAGGGCAGCCGACTCGATGATCACCTTCAGCACCACTGGGGCCGGGACAGCCTCGCGCACGGTACGGATCTCCGCCTCGACCAGATTGAAGTGACCCTCGAGAGCGTGCCGCAAGTTGATCACCATGTCGATCTCGTCGGCTCCCGCTCGCGCGGCCTGTCCCGCCTCGTATGCCTTTGTCTCAGCCGAGTGGGCCCCGGAAGGGAAGCCGCACACCACCGCCAGCTTGAGACCGTTCGGCACAGCGATTGGGAGGTGGCTCGGGGAAAGGCACACGGAGTAGGTGCCCAGCGCCGCAGCCTCATCGATAAGCAGACGGATCTGTTCGAGTGTCGCCTCGGGCTTCAGCAGGGTGTGGTCGATCATCCGGGCGAGTTCGGGGCGAGTGGGGAAGCTGGTCATGTCTGTTCCTTTCATTGGGCTGGCACCGCATCATCGAGCAACGTCGTGGCTGTCCGCTGGTCAGTTACCAGCACGGTGCAGATTTTCTGATTGAGGGTGGCGCGGGCAATGGCGACTTTCTCGGGGCCTGCGCACACCCCGATCGAGATCGGGATTGCACGAATATCGGCAAGGTCGAGGCCGATGGTGCGGGACTGCAGGTCCTCGTCTACTGGTTCGCCGTGGCAGTTGAGGAATCTGGCCAGCACGTCGCCCACGGCCCCGCGTTCCCGGAGTCGATCAATCTGCTGGGCGGTGAGGCATCCTGACTGCACCAGAACGGATTCTCGAGTGGCGGCTCCCAGCGAGAACACGATCGCTTCGGCTGTGCGTGCGAGCTCCAGAACTCCCCTGATGGCCGGTTCGCGACGCAGTGCAGGTGCCAGCGCTAGGGAATCGATGATCGCTGGGGCCGGAAGGAAGACCGGGGTACCGTTCGACTGCCGGGCCAATCGGGTGATGACCGAGGCCGGGTCGCCCCACCCCGGGTGGCTCAGGCCGCCGTTGGCCTGAACCACTGTTGCCCGCTCGGTCCACATTGAGGGAACTTGTTCAGCCAGTGCGGTCATCGTGTAGCCCCAGGACGCCGCGACGATCCGAGGACCGGGTGAGAGGTCGGCCAGCGCATCCGCAGCTGCTCCCGCAACCAGACGCAGGTTGTCCTCGTGCTGGGCAGCCCCGGGCACAACGATGCTGGCCTGCAGTGCGAAGCGTTCCACCATGGCCTCCTCCAAGTCGTGACAGCGGGCCCGGGGGTGAACTATTCGGATCTGCACGACGCCGCGACGCTTGGCCTCGGCGAGCAGTCGCCCCACCTGCCAGCGAGTCAAGTGAAGTCGCAGGGCCACCTCCTGCTGAGTCAGGTCTCGCTCGTGGTAGAGCTCAGCCGCCCGTAGCAGGAGGTGGTCGTACTTGTCATCGCGTCGCGACATTGCTCAGATCGCGCCGTTGGGGAGGAAGAGGACCTTCGACGAGATAACGCTGCGTTCGGCCATCTGCTTGATCAGCACCGGCACCTGGTCCAGGGGCTCCTGATGGGTGATCATGAACTCCCACCGCAGATTCCCGCGGGCCATCTGATCTAGCGACGTGGTCCACTCGGCGCCCGGGAAGGGGGCAGAGAAGGAGTTCCACGAGCCGCAGATGTTGATCTCCAAGCGCATCAGCCGCGCCCAGGAAGCGTCACTTATGGTGATGTCCTTGTTGGGGATTCCGATGAGCACCACGTCGCCATGCCGCGCGGCCATTCCGACCGCTTGGTCCACCACGGTCGGTACCCCGGAGGTCTCGATCACGACATCGAACCCGTTGTCCATCAAGGGTTCCAGTTCTTCTCGGGTGATGGGAGCATGGTCGGCCCCGGCCTGCCGGGCGAGTTCTGCCTTCTCGGGGGCCACGTCGACGGCGACGATCTCGCCGGCGCCCATGATTCGGGCCCACTGCACAGCGAACAGGCCAATCGGGCCGCCACCGCCCAACACCGCCACCCGGTGTCCGGCCCGCAGCTGCGTCCGCCAGATGGCGTGCAGTGCGATGGCTGCGGGGTCCACCATCGCCGCGGCGCGCGGGTCCAGACCGGCGGGAACTTTCAGCAACAGGTGCGCGGGGCCAGCCACATACTCGGCGTAGGCGCCGTGCCGACGCGATCCGTAGTAGTCGTAGTTCTCACACAGGCTGAACTGGCCCTGCGCACACGGCGGGCAGTCGAAGCAGGGCAGCATCGGAGGAACCGTCACCAGGTCCCCAACGGCCAGGTCGGTGACGCCCGAGCCCACCTCCTCGATCCATGCACTGAACTCGTGACCACAGATCAAGGGCAGCTTGTGCGGGCCCTTTTTGAACATCCGGGCCAGGTCGGACCCGCACACGCCGCAGGCAGCGACCTTCATCAGCACCTCGCCCTTGCCGGGAGAGGGCACCTCCATCTGCTCGATGCGGATGTCGTCCACCGCGTGCATCATGGCGACTTTCATCATTCTGGGCATACTCTTCTCTCTGCTCGGTCAGGCTTCTTCGAGGTGGCGGGTCATGTCGCGCATCAGCTCGCGCATTGCGTCGTAGGTCTTCAGATAGGCGTGGTAATTGTGCTGGTAGGCCTCGTGGGCCGCCGCATCTGGCTCAATCACCGCAACTGTGTGGACCATCTCCCGGGCGGCGGCAGGCAGATCGGGGTAGACACCGGCGCCAACGGCGGCCATCATGGCGGAGCCCAGAACCGGGCCTTCCCGGACATCGGTGAAGGTCATCGGCACATTGGTCACGTCGGCGTGCATCTGCATCCACAGCCGGGACTTGGCCGGGCCGCCCGAGACGACGACGCTCTCCGGCGGGTAACCATTGGTGCGCATCACGTCGAAGATGCTCTGGGTGCCGAAGCAGACGCCCTCCATGATCGCTCGGAACATGTGCCCCTCGGTGTGGCCCAGGCTGAGCCCCCAGAACATCCCTCGAGAACGAGCATCGGAGTAGGGGGCGCGATTGCCCTGGAAATGGTCCAGGAGGATCAAGCCATCGGAGCCGATCGGTACTTGGCCAGCCAGTTCGTCGAGCACCTGGTAGGGGTCTCGGCCCTCCGCAGCCGCCCGTGCGCTGGCAATCGGTGCGAGTGTGTTCTTGAACCAGGCGACGACACTGCCGGTGGAGGACTGGCCGCTCTCGACGGTGTATTCACCTTGGATCACCGCGTCGGTGAAGGAACCCCAGATCCCTTGGGCGTGCACCGGTGTCTTCGACTGCCCGATCATCACGTGGCTGGAGCCGGTGATCAGCGCCATCTTCCCGGGCTCGACGACTCCGAGGCCGATCGCGCCGGCGTAAGCGTCAATCGCGCCCTCGGCCACCGGTGTCCCGGGTTTGAGGCCCAGTTCGTGGGCTATCTGGGGGCGCAGGCCGCCAACCACCTCGCCGATCGGCAGCAAGTTCTTGGGGAACTTGTCCAACACTCCCTCGGCGCCTGCCTTCTGGTACAGACCCACTGGCCAGCCCCCGGTGTCACCGTCGTAGAAGTACTTGCCAGCTGCGTGGTTGAGCGACATTGCCCACTCTCCGGTGAGCTTGTTCACCAGCCAGTCCGTACAGTCGCAGATCACCGCGGCCCGGTCAAAGACCTCGGGCTCATTCCTGGCGATCCACATGGTCTTGGGCGCGCCCCATTCAGCGGACACCGGGCCAAAGCCCGAGTACTTCAAAGCCTCGTCGCCGGTAGCGGCCAGAGCGTCCGCCTCGGCTGCGGCACGGACATCCATCCAGAGCAGGGCGGGGCGCAGGTGCCGGTCGTCAGCGTCCATCGCGACCACCGTTGCTGCTGTGGAGTCGACACCGATTCCGACGATGTCTTCGGGAACGACCTTGCCGGCTGTCATGGCCCCGCGCACCGCCTCGATGATGCAGCGCCACCACTCGTCGGGATCCTGCTCGGCGCGGCCAGGGCGGGGGAAAGCCGTTCGCCACTCGGTGGCGAAGACAGCGATTTGCCTACCCGCTGGGTCGAAGATCCCGGCTCGTGCACCGCCGGTGCCCATGTCGATGCCGAGGAGAAGTTGTTGTGCGCTCATGCTTTCCACCTCACGAAATCAGCGTTGATCACGCGACTGTTGTGGCGGCTTTGCCACCCGTCCAGAGTGCGGCGGAGCAGCGGCGGGTCACAACGGCCCAGCTGGTTTTGCTCAAGTGAGCAGCGTGGGCGCGTTGAGGCGCGGCCCGAGGTCTATTTCACTTCAAGCTCGTCCAGGATTCTGGGCACGGCCCGCTCGATCGCGGCCATCGTGGCGTGGAAGCCGTCCATTCCGCCGTACCACGGGTCGGGCAGCCCGTCGCCGGCCGAGGCCTCGGGGTCGTATTCACTGAACAGGTGCAGATTCTCGGCCTCGGGCACCAGGCGTCGCATCCGGTCGACGTGGTACTGCTCGGCGGCCACCACCAGATCCGCCTCCCGGATCTCCCGGGCGGTGATCTGGTGCGCCCGGTGGTTCGACGTGTCATGGCCTGCCGCCTTCAACACCCGCACCGCGCGTGGATCGATCGGGGCGCCGTGTTCCTCGTCGCTGACGCCGGCGGAGGTGATCTCCACCTCCAGCCCACGCTCCGCGGCCTGGGCGCGAGCCACGCGTTCGGCCATCGGTGAGCGGCAGATGTTGCCGTGGCAGACCATGATCACCTTCATCGCTCGTCCCCCTTCAGCACGCCGCCGACCAGTGCACTGACCACGCTGATCACCATGGAGCCGATCAACGCCGGCATCCAGCCGGTGACCCGCCAGGGCTGGCCCAGTTGCGTCGCGGCCCAGCTGGTGAGCATCAGCATGCCCGCGTTCACCACCCACAGGAAGAGGCCCAGGGTGAGGATCACCAGCGGGAAGGAGAGCAACTTCAGGATCGGCTTCACCAAGGTGTTCAGCACGCCGAAGATCACGGCCACCACCACGATCACCAGCGCCCGCTGCGGAAGCGAGCCGCCCTGCATGACGATTCCCGGAACCAGGAAGGTGGCCAGCGCCAGTGCGGCGGCATTGGCAAGCAGTCGAGTAAGCATGCCTTCAGCCTGCCACGCTCAGCCCGGGCTGGTCCGTCGTCGCAGACAGGCCCGCACCAAACGCGTCCACCTGGTCACGAACGGCGCGACGCCGGTTGCCCGCGCCGCGCGAGGCACCCCGCGCCGATCTTGGTTCGTCACGCCCGAAATGCCGGGCGCGACCAACACCGCCGGGCGCGCCGTGCACGATGCGGCGCGACGTGACGCCCGCCCATCCATCCTGTGCCGGTGCTGCGGTCGAGGCCAGGTGCCCGCGTCCGATTGACCCCCATGGGACCGGCTGGGCGGCGGATTCCGAGAATCGACCTCCAGATTCGGGCCAGGGAGTGGGGTGCCCGCTCAGGACCTGAGGTCGGGCCAAAGTCTGGCGGTCGATTCTCGGAATCGGATCGATTGAGGTGCGGGCTGCCTGAGAGAATGGCCCCTCATGGACGCACGCAAGGGAGCACAGATGAGCCTCAAGGGCCGCAACTTCATCAAGGAAGCCGATTTCACGCCCGACGAATGGCTGGAACTACTGGATCTGGCCGCCGAGCTGAAGGCCGCCAAGAAGGCTGGTGCCGAGACCAAGCGCCTGCAGGGCAGGAACATCGCGTTGATCTTCGAGAAGACCTCCACCCGCACCCGCTGCTCCTTCGAGGTGGCGGCCTTTGACCAGGGTGCGCACACCACGTACCTGGACCCCAGCGGTTCCCAAATCGGCCACAAGGAATCCATGGCCGACACCGCCCGCGTGCTGGGCCGGATGTTCGACGGCATCGAGTACCGCGGCTTCGGCACCGAGGGCGTGCAGATCCTGGCCGACCAGGCCGGCGTGCCCGTTTGGAATGGGCTGACCAACGAATGGCACCCCACCCAGATGCTCGCCGACCAGCTCACCATGCGTGAGCACTGCGCCAAGCCGCTCAACCAGATGACCCACGCCTACCTTGGTGACGCCCGCTACAACATGGGCAATTCCTGTCTGGTCTCCGGCGCCATCGTCGGGATGGACATCCGGATCGTCGCCCCCCAGGAATTCCAGCCGGAGGCCTGGGTGGTGGAGATCGCCCAGACGATCGCCAAGACCACCGGCGCCACGATCACCATCACCGACGACGTCACCGCCGGGGTGAAGGGCTGTGATTTCATCTCCACCGACGTCTGGGTCAGCATGGGCGAGCCCAAGGAGGTCTGGCAGGAGCGGATTGCGGCACTCAAGCCCTACCAGGTCAACGCCGAGGTGATGGCAGCCACCGGCAACCCCGACTGCAAGTTCCTGCACTGCCTGCCCGCCTTCCACGACCGCAACACCACCGTGGGGGAGGACATCTTCCAGGCCACCGGAATGGATGCGCTGGAGGTGACCGACGAGGTCTTCGAGGGCCCGGCCTCGGTGGTCTTCGACCAGGCCGAGAACCGGATGCACACCATCAAGGCAGTGATGGTGGCGACGCTGGGTTCCTGATCGGAGCCCGGCCCGGGCACTGCCCACACAGACGGGGCCGGGCGAGGAATCCTCACCCGGCCCTTCGCCCCTCTTGCGGATCAGTTGAACAGGTTGCCGATCGCGCCGCCGACGCCGTCGCCACCGCCGTTGGGGGTGGCGACCACATTCTCGCAAGGCTGCACCACCACGTGGCCCTGGCCGCGGAAGGCCATCTGCAGCATCTCGCCGGTGCCGCCGCGCACCATCGACTTCAGACCGCCGGTGTCCATCTTGATGTCCATCTGCACGCCGCCGGTCCACATCACCACGGCCTGCGCGTCGGCAAAGGTGGGGGCCTGGGAGACGTCCAGCGCCACCGGCTCACCCTTGGTGGTGATCGCCACGAAGCCGGTGCCCTGCAGCACCACATTGAACAGGCCGCCGGTCATCATGGCCCCGCGGGCCTGGATCCGGTGGACGTCCCACTGGATCGACTGGCTGAAGCCCAGGATGTTGCCGCCGTTCACGCTGATGGTGTCGTTCTCCAGGTAGATCACCTGAATCTCGGAGGCCTCGTCGGCCAGGAAGAGCTCGCCGTTGCCGACGCACTCCATCAGCGGGACGCCCTCACCGGTCGCGGCCTGCTTCAGCAGCTTGCCCAGACCGCCCGAGCCCTTGTTGGTGAAGTTGATCTGGCCCTGGTAGGCCACCATCGAGCCGGTGCGCGCCCAGACCGGCCCAAAGCCCATGTTCACCTTGAGCAGCTTCTTGTTCTGCAGGCTGAACTGGTGCTCGGAGTTCTTCTCGGCGTAGTCGTTGAACAGGGGTCCGTACAGGGGCATGGCGTCACCTTCGTCGTCGATTCCTGCCACGAGGGTAGGGGATGCCCGGACCACGCCGAGCCTCATTCACCGGTTCGTTCCCCAGCATTCGCCAGGGCGTCGGCTGGCGTGGCTGTCGCCGGTTTCCGAGAACTGACCTCCAGAATCGCCCTCGATGCGCGCCTCGCCGCCCACGCCCGTTCTCGGGGTGCGATCTGGAGGTGGATTCTCGGAAAGCAGTACTGCCGTCTACTCAAAGGGTGTGCCACAAACTGCATCCTGATCCTGACCCAATGCCATATGTGCACCGGGTGGCAATCTCGATGCGGTTTGTGGCGCAGACCGAGTGGGTAGACCAGACTTCTGGCAGGCTGCCGTCATGGGATTCACCGCTGCCGAGTTGCAGCGCTTCGCCGGGCGGGCGGTGCCCGACCTGCTGCCCGATCCGCTGCGGCTGCTGGTCTGCGGGATCAACCCGTCGCTGTGGACGGCGGCCACCGGGGCCCATTTCGCGCGGCCCGGCAACCGCTTCTATCCGGCGCTGGCAAGGGCGGGGATCATCTCCCACCCCTTCGACGCCGCCGACGGCTACCGACCGGAAGACCTGGCCGAACTGCACCGGCTGGGGATCGGCAACACCAATCTGGTGGCCCGGGCCACCGCGCGGGCCGACGAACTGAGCCGCGACGAACTCCGGGCCGGCGCCACCAGGCTGGCATCCCTGGTGGCCGAACACCACCCGGCAGTGGTCGCGGTGCTGGGCGTCACCGCCTTCCGGCAGGCCTTCGCCCAGCCGAAGGCCCAGCTGGGCGAGCAGCCGCAAGACCTGGCCGGCGCCCGGCTCTTCGTGCTGCCGAACCCGTCGGGCCTGAACGCCCACGAGACGATCGACAGCCTGGCCGCCCAGTACGCCGAGGCCGCTCGGGCGGCAGGTCTGCCGTGATCTCCCGGCCCCGGGCCAGCCGGTTCGAAGGAGAATCGGCCGGGGTGCAACGAAAGGCGGCTCCCGCGCGTGGTGAAGGTGTGACAGTCTTCCCCGTACTCCCGGACACCCGTCCGAGTTTCGACGACTGGCTGGCACTGCGCGGATCGAGCCTGCTCTCCTTCGCCTGGATGGTCACCCGCCACCAGGAGGATGCCAAGGACGCGCTGCAGGATGCCCTTGCCGGGCTCTATCCACGGTGGCACCGCTTCGAGGATGTCGATGCGGCGGAGGCCTACCTCAAGCGCAGCATCGTGAATGCGTCGGTGAGCAACTGGCGCAAGACCGGCAAGCGGTTGGTGCCGGTGGCCGATCCGGGGCTGCTGCAACCGTCGGTGCCGGACTTTGCCGACGCGGTGGACGAGGCCGACCTGGCCTGGCAGCTGTGCGAGCATCTGCCCGTCCAGCAACGCGCCGCGGTGGTGCTGCGTTTCCGGGAGGACTACTCCTTTGCGGACATTGCCCGCACGCTGGAGATTCCGGAGGCCACCGCGCGCTCCCATGTGCACCGCGCGCTCGCGCGGCTGCGTACCCTGCTCAAGGCCCAGGAAGGAGGCGACGAGAGATGAACGACTGGCAGGATGACGACTTCGGTCGGGAGGAAGACCTCTTCCGGCAGGCACTGGCCCGGCATGCCAAGGACCTGGCCGACGAACCCGTCGCCTACGAGGGCCCGCGCGAGCGGCGACGGGTCTCAACCCCGGCCCGCTGGCTGGCCGTCGCGGCGACCGTCAGCTTGATTGGGGGGTCCGGCTATTGGTACCTGACCAGGCAGAATGTCGCGATGCCCGGACCCTCGGCGTCCAGCGCGATCCCGTCGATGCCCACGGCGTCACCCTCGGCGAGCAGGAGCACGGCCAGCAACACACCCTCCCCGAGCACCGGCAAGAGCCCGTCCCAGCGGCCCAGTGTCACGGTTCCCACCCACGTGCCGAGTGCGACACCGTCGACCACGGCATCCGGCCCGACCACGACCGCCCCCAGCCCGGCATCGAGCTCGACACCCACCGCCAGCATGACGCCCAGCGCCAGTGCAGTGCCCTCCCGGGGCACGGCCGCCCCGTCCACCGGCCCCACTGGCCCCACTGGTCCGAAGGCGCCAACCACCACCGCGACCGCCGCCGCGCCGTCGGCCACGCCCAGCGAGACCGAACTGGGCGACTACAACCCCAATGATCCGACGCCCGCCCCGGCGGACCGGATCGGGATCGGCACGCCGGTCACCTTCGCCGGCTGGGGCCCCTATGTGCTGGGCGCCTCCCAGACGGAACTGACCAGGCGCAAGCTGGTCGTCCCCGAGACCGAGCTGTGCGAGGGCTCGGTGGGTGCGATCACCGCGCACAAGACCGTCGGCCTGCATGCCACCGACTTCGGCGGTTCCGGCCTGTACAGCCTGGTGATCTCCAACCCGATGGTGAAGACGGACAAGGGTGCCGGGGCGGGGATGACCATGGCGCAGGTGGCCAAGCTGTACGGCGGCCAGTTTGCCTACGAGCCCAAGGCGTCGGAGTACGGCAAGCCGATCACCATGGCCCGAGCCCGGCAGGGCAACCACGAGATCATCTTCGTCGCGGTGAACTCGCAGCAGGAATACGTCTCCGCGACGCCGAAGTCCATCGTGGACCACCTGGTGGTGCGCAGCTATGCGGACTACCTCCCCTACCAGGACGCCTGCTGAGGGTTGGCGCCAACCCGTCAGCGGGATTCGACGGCGGTCCGGAGCCGCTGCATCCCGTGCTCCAGGATCGCGCTGGTGGTGGCCAGGTTCATCCGGGTGAAGCCGACGCCAGGGGCCCCGAAGGCGGCGCCGGAATTCATCCAGATCTTGCCGCGCTCCTTCAACCACTCGGCCACGTCGCCGTCGATCCCCAGCCCGCGCCAGTCCAACCAGGCGAAGTAGGTGCCGTCGGCGGGGGTGTAGCCCACCTCTGACAGGTTCTCCTCCAGCCAGCCCTTCAGCCGGTGGGAGTTCTGGGAGATCTGGGCGACGGCGCCGTCCAGCCAGTCATCGCAGCTGGTGTAGGCGGCGATGTTGGCCTCGATCCCCAGCGTGGTGGCCCCGTAGATGTGGCCGTGCGGGGCGGTGCGGGCAAAGTGCCGGGCATTCTGCTCCGTGTGCAGGGTGAGGGTGGCGCAGGGCAGCCCGGGCAGGGTGAAGGTCTTGGACGCCGAGGTCACCGTGATGCACCGGCTGGCGGCCAGCTCGCTGGCCTCGCTGAAGGCCAGGTGCGGCACACCGGGCATGGTCAGCGGGGCGTGGATCTCGTCGCTGATCACCCAGGCGTCATGGCGGGCGGCCAGCTCGGCCAGTGCGTGCATCTCGTCGGCGGTGAAGACCTTGCCGACGGGATTGAAGGGCTGGCAGAAGATGATGCTGCGGGCACCGGCGGCGAAGGCGCGCTCGATCCCCGCCAGGTCAAGGGCCCAGCGCTCCGCCACCGTCGCGGCCCGGGGGGCTTCCAGCAGCGGAACCTCCACCAGCTCGCGATCGATCATGCCGGGGATGCTGAGGAAGGGCATGTAGCTGGGCGTGGGCACCACGACGGGTGCCCCGGCTGGCGCAAAGGTCTCGATGGCGAGTTCGACGCCGGCCAGGACGTCACGGATCACCGTGGTCCAGTCCGGGTTGATGGTCATGTTGAGCCGGCGCGACGCGAAGGCGGCGAAGGCCTCCGGCACCCGGCGATCCACCTGGGCGTAGCCAAAGGCCTCATTGGCCACGCAGCGCTGCACCGCCTCCAGGATCGCGGGAGCGGTGGGAAAATCCGCTTCGGCGATCCACATCGGCAGGATGCTGGCGTCGAAGCGGTTCCACTTCTGGCTGCCCCGCGCGCGAAGGGCCTGGGGGGTCAGGGACTCGAAGTCGGTCATGGGTCGATCCTGCCGCACCGCGGCAAACCGACCTGACGCTGACCAGCTGGTAGAACAAACACCGGTGGACGGGAACCATCCACCGTCCGCGGGGCCCTTCCAGCGCCGCACGCAGAACCGCCCGCCCTGCCAAGGCAGGACGGGCGGTTCCGGAAAGGTGGGGTCAGCCGATCACGCGGATGTCGGCGGCCTGGGCGCCCTTGGGGCCCTGGACAACCTCGAACTCAACGCGGTCGTTCTCATTCAGGGTCTTGAAGCCCGAGCCCTGAATGGCGCTGAAGTGCGCGAACACGTCGGCCGAGCCGTCCTCGGGAGCAATGAAGCCGAAGCCCTTTTCGGCGTTGAACCACTTCACGATGCCAGTAGTCATGTCATTCCTGCTTTCTGGTGCTGAACGAACCGACTTTCGGTGCGTTCCTAGCTGTGATGCTTTGTGAACCATCCAGAAAACAGTTTTGGCACGGACTCCCTGCAGGGAGTTCAAGGCCGAAAACCGCTTGTCATGCGAGGTACAGAACTTCAACAACTGACAACCACACTACACGGCGGGAGTGGCACGCCAAATCGGTCTGACCGTGGTTGTTTGCCCAGCTCGGGCAATACCACCCCTACGGGTGGTCTACAGGGGGATTTGAACGTACAAGGCCCGCTGCGGGCAGGTGCGAATCTTCAGGAACGGAGCTCGCTGAGGCGGTGTGACGTCCCTGCCCGCGGGTGGGCCGAGGCGAGGCCGCTCAGGCCAATCTGAGGGTGGCGGTGGTTCTGCAGGGACGTCATCGGAGCCGTGACTACGCTGGCTGCACACCCCGGAAAGCAGTACAGGAGAGCCGATGCCCGAGACCACCGCCACCGCCGGCCCGGCGCTGGGCCCCGTCCTCAGCCCCGCCTCCGGCCCGGACCGCCCGATGGCCTCGATGGCGGGCGTCGGGCTGTGTGAAGGCGCCGTCTGGCACTTCCGGCAACAGCGCGCGGGGGGCGCCACGCGGATCGCCGACGGTTTCCAGGTGCCGCCGGGCAGTTGCTATGAGCTGGCGGTCTTCCCGGATCTGGAGCACGACCCCACCTCCGATGCCTCGCCGGATCCCAACTTCGGCGGCTGCTCGCTGGCCGTCGAGTTCGTCACCGAGGACGGCCTCGTGACCCTGCGTGACCAGCACGAACACCCGATCGACGGCAGTCGCCAGTGCCTGGTTGCCGACAACTGGAACCTGCTGCGACTGAACCTGGAACCGCTGGCCGGCCGGCGGGTGACCGAGGTGCGGTTGGCCTGCCTCGAAGGGCTGGACGGCTCCGGTTGGCTGCAGGTCTTCGGCCCGCGCCCGCTGCCCGTCGAGGAGCCCGACGTGGTGGATCGGGTGCGCACCAGCCGCGGCACGCATTCCGCCTTCTACTATTCCCGCGGCAATGCGCTGCCGTTGACCTGCCTGCCGCAGGGCTTCAACTTCCTGGTGCCGTTGACCGAGAGCCGGGATCGCAACTGGCTCTACGGCTACCACCGCGACGGCGGCCCTCGCCCCCGGCTGCAGGCCCTGGCCTTCAGCCACCAGCCCAGCCCGTGGATCGCCGACCGCTCCGCCTTCCAGATCATGCCGTGGCAGGGCAGCGTCACCGCGTCGCCGAGCCAGCGCGCCCGCGCCTTCAGCCACGACGAGGAGATCGACCGCCCGCACTACTACCGGGTGGATCTGGAGGGTGGCATCCGGGCCGAGATGACCCCCACGTCGCGCGCGGGAGTCTTCAAGTTCAGCTTTGCCGGACCCGGGCGTCGGGGCGTTGTGTTGGACCAGCCCTTCAGCGGCAGCATGACCACCGAGACCCTGCCCGACGGTCGGGTGGCCTTCCGTGCGGCCATCGCCCCGGCCGAGGGCTGGACCGCCGGCCTGCACCGGCCCAGCCCGCCCGCCTATGTCTACGGCGAGACCAGCGTTCCGGCCAGCGTCCACCCCGCCCGGGAACGTCGCAGCCCGCTGGAAGGCCTGAGCATCAAGGGAAAGCGGCTGGACAAGAGCTGGTTCGGCAAGCTCACCATCCCGCTGCCCCGGCCCCAGGCCGCGATCCTGGAGGCCGAGGCCGCGGTCTTCGAGGTGCGCGCCGCGATGAGCTTCATCGGTGTCGAGCAGGCCAAGCGCAACTTGGAGATGGAGGTCGGGGGAGCCAGCTTCGACGAGATCGCGGGCCGCGCCCAGGCCACCTGGCGGGAACTGCTGAACCGGTTGGAGATCGACGGCGGCACCCTGGATCAGCGGATCACCGCTTGGAGCAACCTGGCCTGCCTCTATTCCTGGCCCAATGACCACCACGAGAACATCGGCTCGGCCGAGGAGCCGCGCTGGGCCTATGCGTCGCCCTTCCGCCCCGCCGGCCAGCACAGCCCGGAGCGGACCGGCTGCCAGGTCGTCGACGGCCAGTTGGGCGTGAACAACGGCTACTGGGACACCTTCCGAACCTGCTGGCCGCTGTACTCGCTGCTCACGCCGGACAAGGCCCCCGAACTGCTCTCCGGCATCCTGCAGCAGTACCGCGGCGGGGGCTGGATGGCGCGCTGGTCGGCCCCCGGCTACGTCGACTGCATGCCCGGCACCAGCTCCGACGCGATCTTCGCCGACGCCTCGCTGCAGGGCACCCTGAGCCTGCACGACCAGGACGAGCTGACCGCCTATGACTCGGCCTTGCGCAATGCCACCGGGCCGTCGGACTCGCTGCTGACCGGCCGCAAGGGGATCGGCAAGGGGCGCTTCGTGGGCTGGATTGACACCGACACGGAGGAGGGGCTGGCCTGGACCATGGACAATGCCTCCTGCGACGCCGCGATCTCGCTCTGGTCCGGACGCCTGGCCGCCCGCGCCCGGGCGGAACTGGACGGGGCCCGTTACGGGGCCCCGACAGGCTCGGCCGCCGTGGTTGCGTCGGTGCCCAACGACACCACGATCCCCGAGCAGAACCCCGCCACGGCCCCCGAGCTTGTCGAGGGGCACCCCCTTGCCTCCCGGTTGGCGGAATTCGAGGCCAATGAGGCCTGGTTTGCCAATCGCGGGCTGGCGCACGCCCAGATGTTCGACGAGCGGATCGGCTTCTACCAGGGTCGCAAGCCCGACGGGAGTTTCCGCGTCGAGCCGGAGCATTTCGACCCGACCCACTGGGGCCATGACTACACCGAGACCAATGCCTGGGGCCAGGCCTTCCACGCCCCGCACGACGGCGCGCTGCTGGCGTCGCTGCTGGGCGGGGAGCAGGCGCTGGGCGCCAAGCTGGACGAGATGCTGGCCACCCCGGCGGTCACCCGCCCGTCGATGTGGGGCAGCTACACCTACAACACGCAGGAGATGAACGAGGCGCAGGCCGACGGGATCGGGCAGCTGGCGATCAGCAACCAGCCGGCGCACCACATCCCCTTCATGTACCTCTTTGCCGGACAGCCACACAAGACGCAGTGGCTCACCCGGGAGCTGCTGGACAAGAAGTTCGTCGGCTCGGAGATCGGCCAGGGCTACCCGGGCGACGAGGACAATGGCGAGATGAGCGGCTACTGGCTGTTGTTGGCAATGGGTCTCTACCCGCTCTTCGTCGGCGGGGGAGAGCTGGCGATCACGGCACCGTTGTTTGCCAAGCTGGCCTGGAATCGTGCCGACGGCACCCGATTGGAGATCCGCGCCACCGGGATCGAGCACCGCTACATCCAGAGCCTGCGGGTCAACGGCGAGCTGTGGAATGCGGTCACCATCCCCGCCGAACTGGTCCGCGGCGACGCGCTGCTGGAATTCGTGCTGGGCCCCGAGCCGACCAGCTGGGGCGCCGGCACCCGGCCATGGAGCGCGTCCACGGCCACCGGGCAGCCCCGGCGCTGGCAACCCGACCGCACCCCCGAGGCCCACTATGCCGGGCCTCGCTGCTCGGTGGACGACCGCGGTGAAGCCATCGCGGACTTGGCCGGGGGCGACGTGCTGGAGTTCACCTGGGATGCGGAGTTCACCCCGCTCTATGCCACGCTGACCAGCCCGGATGCTGCGGCTCCGGCGCTACGCGTCGAGACCCGGCGCGATGGTCAGTGGACGGATGTGGGGATTGCCACCCGCGCCACTCGGCATCCCGACCAGACCGCGGCCTATCTGCTGGGTGACAGCCCGGTCGACGGTTTCCGGCTGGTCGCCACGGGGCCCTGCCGCCTCAGCCAGGTGGAGGTCTACTGACGCGTCATCCAGTGGTACCCGACGTAGGTGCTAAGGTACCTTCATGGCGATCAACATCAAGAACGAGCGCGTGATCGAATTGGCCCAGCAGGCGTCCCGCTTGACAGGGAACACCCAGACGGGGGTGATCGAGCAAGCCCTGCGCGAGCTGATCTCTCGCGAACAACGGGCTTCCCCAACCACCCGGATGAATCTTGTCTGGCAGACGCTGGAGATTGTTGATGCTCGGCTTGGGCAGGCGGAGCGTGACGCGATGCAACGCGCCATGGATGAGATGTACGACGAGGAGGGGCTGCCGGCATGATCATCGATACCTCGGCACTCATTGCCGTCCTGCGGGGTGAACCGGAACGGCGTCACTTTCTGGAACTGATGGATCGGGCGGAGCGGTTATGGATTGGCGCTCCCACGCTGGTGGAGCTGGGGATGGTGGTCGACGGCATCCACGATCCTGTCGTCACCAGGGCTCTCGACACGTTGTTGGACCAGCTCGGGGTTGAGGTACTCCCTTTTGACGCGGCTCAGGCGCGAGTTGCCCGGGAGGCCTTCCGGGATTTTGGGAAGGGGTCCGGACACCCTGCCCAGTTGAACTTCGGTGACTGCCTCACCTATGCCGCGGCGAAGGCGTCGGGCGAGCCCCTGCTCTACAAGGGAAATGACTTCCCGCACACTGACCTGCGAACCGTCAACGACTGATGCGGGCACGGGGCGGGGGGGGGGGGGGGGGGGGGGGGGGGGGGGGGGGGGGTGGGGGGGGGGGGGGGGGGGGGGGGGGGGGGGGGGGGGGATGGGTTGTCCCGGGAACCCGTGTGTTTCCTGTTTCCGATTCCGTCAGCGGAGATTGCTTCAGGCGATGGTCACCGGGATGCTGACCGTCGTGTCGGAGCCGGCGGCCTTCAGGGTCAGTACGGCGGCGCCCTTGGCAATCGACGCGGGCACAGTCACCGTGATGGTGGCCTTGCCGTCGGTCACGGACGCGGTGCCCACCGGAACGTCGCCAATGCTGGCGGTCAGCGACGTGTTGGCCACGGCCCCGGTGGAGCGCATGTCCAGGGTGTCCAGCTGGAAGGCACCCTGCGGTGCACCGACGGTGAAGCTGGTCGCCTGACCGGCGGTCAGCGTGGTCGGGGTCGGGCTCACCGAGACGGCACCGCGGGCGAAGCTGGGCGAGACGGTCTTCTGCGCGGTCAGCCACTCCACCCAGGCGGCCAGATCGCTGGCGCCGGTGTCGCGGGTGTTCTGACCCTGCGCCAGCACGCGGAAGTTGTCGCCGCCGGTGATCAGGAAGTTGCCGGAGCCGACGGTGTACAGCTTGGCCGCGTCGATCGGCTTGCCGTTGACCGCGATCGAGGTGATCCGGTCACCGGCGGGGCGGGACTCGTCATAGGTGTAGGTCACGTTCTTGGAGAGCCCGAGTTGCAGGTACGGCCGGCTGGGGGTGCTGCCGTCGGCATTGGTCTGCCACTGCTGCTCCAGCATGGTCTTGACCTGGGCGCCGGTGATCTGGGTGGTCATCAGCGTATTGGCGAAGGGCAGGATGGCCGCGGCGTTGGCATAGCTGATCTCGCCGGCCGGCAGGTCGGCGCGGGTGCCACCGGGGTTCTGCACGCCGATGAAGTCCTGGTCTCCCTTGCTCAGGGTGTCGTAGAACATCTGCGCCACCATGTTGCTCATCGAGCTCTCGACGGCGCGGTTGTCCGGGCTGCCGTCGGCCTTCAGACCGCGCGAGACGGCACCGGTGGAGGTGGCGATCACCCGGGAGCCGATGATCTTGGCCTGGGCCAGGGCGTCGGTGGTGATCTGCTGCACCGCGGCAACCCGCGGGTAGGCCGCCACCAGGGCGGGCACCTCGCTGCTGGGCTTGACCTTCAGGTTCTCGGCCTCCGAGGAGCAGACGGTTCCACGCAGGCCTGGATCCTTCACCGCACCCTTGCCCTTGCCCTTGTTGTTTCCGGGACGCATCGGCTGGGTGTTGTCCAGGGTGAGCTGAACCTGCCCGACAGCCGCACCGTAGCTGCCGGACTCGATCACCGGGCGGGTCTTTTCCGTGCCGGGGACGGGGGCCTGCCAGGCGTAGCTCTGGTGGGTGTGGGCGGTCAGGATCGCGGCGACCTTGGGTGAGGTCTCGTTGACGATGCTGGCGAAGGGCTTGCTGGCCAGCGCGTCGCTCAGCGTCTTGGGCTCGCTGACCGCGGCACCCTCGTGGTAGCTGGCCACCACGACGTCGGCCTCACCATTGGCCGCATCGCCATCGGTCAGCGCCTCGGTCTGGGCATTGACCGCGGCCACCGGATCACCCAGGTCAACGGTCTTGAAGACCTCGGTGCCCACCAGGCTCTTCAAGTCTCCGGTCACGGCACCGACGACGGCAATCTTCAGCCCGTCGCGTTCCACGATGGTGTAGGGCTTCACCGCCGGGGTGGTGGTGCCCTTCTGGTACAGATTGGCGGCCAGGTAGGGGAAGTTCGCGCGGGTCTGGATCCGGCCGGCGAAATCGGCCCAGCCGCGGTCGAACTCGTGGTTGCCGGCCGCGGAGGCATCCAGATCCATCGCATTCAGCACGTCCAGCGTCGGATTGTCGTCCTGCACCGCCGACGGGAAGAGCGAGGCGCCAACATTGTCGCCGGAGCTGATCACCAGCGAGTTCTGCTCGCCGGCCGCCTGCCGGGCGGCCTCGACGGTGCCGAAGAAGGCCACCGTGTCCGGGCTGGAGGTGGCGAGTCGACCGTGGAAGTCATTGAAGGCCAGCAGCGTCAGCTTGCTGGTCTCCTGCTGGCACGCCACCGCCTGGTTGGGCTTCGGCTTGGGGCCGGGCTTGCCAGCGTCGGCGGCACCGGCACCGCCGGCGACGAGGGCGAGCGTGGCAAGTGAGGTGACGGCGGCACGCGCCAGACCGGACTTGATCATGGGTACTCCTTGGTGGGGGATCACGAGGATCACGGGTGGTGCACCGGCCGCGAGCAGGGGCGACCCAAAGACATCGTGAATTGTCCGCGCGGTGCATCCCCGAGCCCGGTTGGGCGCATGCACCAATCAGCTTTGTGCCATCGCCGCGCGACGCGCAAGAGGCTGACGCCATGTTTGCGAAGAGTTCATCGCGCGGGCCACCTACCTGTGGGTACCCGAAAGGCCGCTCGCGTCTGGCCCACATGGTGCGGACCAGCGGTTACCCTCGCATCATGGCTGTCACCTTGGAAGAAGTCGACTCCGTGCGGTTTCGGATGAGCCGTCGCCCCGGCGAGGGCTACGAGCCCAGCGCCGTCGACGACTTCCTCGACCAGGTGCGGCAGCGGATGTCCGACGGCCAGTCGATCGCGGACCTGGTGCACGCCGTCCGCTTCCCGATCGCGCGCAACGGGTACAACGCGCACGACGTCGATGAATTCCTGGATCGGCTGGAGGGGCATCACAATCCGGACGGGCACGGAGCCGCCGAGCCGGCCACGGACACCTCCCCGTCGAGCAGCCTGACGTCGACCACCCCCATGATCGAACCGCTGCCCGAGGAGCCCGGCTTGTTCGGCAAGCTCTTCGGCCGACGCTGAACGGCCCCGTCAGCCCCGGGCTGCGCGCACGGTGAAGTCGGTCTTCTGGGCGGCGAAGGGATCGACGTCGTCCACCAGCCGGCCCAGCGGGAAGAGCCCTTGGAAGGGCGGCGCCTCGCCGTAGAAGACGACGATCACGCCATTGGGCTCGAACCAGGCCAGATCGCCCACCTGGGGCTCATAGCCATCGGGCATCCCGGCGGTGGACAGCGGCTCGCGCAGGGTGGCGATCTTCTCCGCGCCGTTGAAATCGCTGAAGTCCAGATCCTGTGGCAGCTGCTTGAACAGGTCGCTGGCCGCCCGGCTGTCATTCAGCTCGGCCCGGATCTGCCGGTCGGCGCGGGTGAACACGATCTCCATGGTGGGCTCCACTTCTGACGGACGAGCTGGGGTCGTCGGGGCGTGGGCGGTACCGGCCTGGGCCACCCAGACCGCACCGGTGGTCAGCGCCAGGGCCACGCCACGCAGGAACATGGCACCAGTCTGCGTCGCTTCGGGCGCGATGACCAGCCCTGGGCGGCCGACCGTACAGTTGGGTGCCATGGAATCCCTGCCCGCTGATCCCGCCATCGCCTCCCCGATCGACGGGCACCTGGACCACGACATCCCTTGGGCGATGCAGTTTGCCGTCCGCTACGACAAGACCCGCCCGGCCAGCCACATCGACACCTGCGAGGCGGTCGCCAGGGCCGCCGTCGGCCTGATCTCCTCCACCGAGGCCCGGGCGGGTGAGTGGCGGGAGGCGGTGGACTTCTGGCGCGACGGCCGGATCCGCAAGCTGGTGCGCCGGGCCCGGGGTGCCGTGCGCTGGGATGAGGTGCAGGCCGTCCCCGGCGTCACCGTGCAGCAGGGCGGCGACGACGAGGAGGGGGTGGCGGGCGCCCGGGCCTTCGTGCCGGCGCCGGTCCGACCGCTGGATCCGATCCTGAAGAAGCTGCAGGTGGAGGGCACCGAATTACCCGACCTGCACCCCAGCCGCACCGTGGATGCGCTGGTCACGGTGGGGATCAGCCCGAACATCACCATGACCACCGGCAAGGCCGCCGCCCAGTGCGCGCACGCCGCCCAGCTGGCCTGGGAGGCAATGGACGAGCCCACCCGCCAGACCTGGGCAGCCGACGGGCACCGGCTGCGGGTGGAGGTGATTGACGAGGCCCGCTGGGCCACCGACCCCGGCCGGGTGCAGGTGGTGGACGCCGGCTTCACCGAACTGGACGGCCCGACGGAGACCACCCGCGCCTGGTGGTGAGGCAACCGAGCAGGCCCGGCCCAGCGTAGAGGCTGGCAATTCCGACGGTCCCCTGGGCACTTGCGGGTTCCGACGTCCTTGGGCTGAATCCGTCTGGTCCGCCAGAATTGCACCCTCGGCGTCCAGAAATCTCACCAGATGGTGATCATCGGGGAATAGTCCGGCCTCTGGCAGGGTTGTGCCCCACAAGAGAAGGTCTCGACACACGAAGGACATCATCGTGGGCAACCTGCGTCAGCTACGCACCATCCGCACCGCCGTCAGCGGCCTGCCGATGGACGCCTGCCGCATGTGCGCCTGTCACCCGCTGTGTCGCTGCCCCGAGCGCCCCGCCTGTCACTGACACCGCGCTCTGCTGTCTCGGCTCGCTGACCTTCCGCGACGCCTGACGCCCCGCCACTGAAGGCCCCGGCAGTCTCGGGGCGGTTCGGGCACCTGAATCCCCCCTCGACAAGCTCGGGGATCGTGCTCGGGTGCTGCGTCGGGCTCGGAGCATGCTCGCATTGCTGCTCCGGGCTCGGGGATTCTCGCCACCCCTCCAACACGCCACCGCTTTACTTACCCCCAGAAGAAGGACACTCCCATGGTCTACACCGGCCTGCTGCTAGGCATCATCTTTGGTTTCGTGCTGCAACGCGGGCGATTCTGCGTCACCGGAGCCTTCCGTGACGTCTGGATTGCCCACAAGACGCGTTGGCTGGTTGCCTTCCTGATCACCATCGCCGTCCAGGCCGTCGGCGTCACCGCGCTGCAGAGCGCCGGGCTGATCACGCTGAACTTCAGCCACCTGCCCTGGCTTGCGGTGATCGTCGGATCGCTGGTCTTCGGCATCTCGATCGTCGCCGCCGGCGGGTGCGCGACGGGTACCTGGTACCGCGCCGGTGAGGGCCTGGTCGGCTCCTGGATCGCGCTGGTCGGCTATGCCGTCGCCGCCGCGATGATGAAGTACGGCGCCCTCAAGCCCATCAACGATGCGGTGCGCGATGTCACCGTCCCGGTCACCACCATCCACGGCGCGCTGGGCATCTCCGCCTGGGTCCTGGTGGCCCTGCTGGTGGCTGGCGTCGGCTACGCCGCCTGGCGAGACCTGAGCCGCAGCAAGCCGATGGCCGCGCTGCCCGCCCAGAAGACCGGCCTGTCCCACGTGCTCTTCGAGAAGCGCTGGCACCCCTTCGTCACCGCCGTCGTGATCGGCCTGATCGCGATTGCCGCCTACCCGCTGAGCTTCGCTGCCGGCCGCAAGTCCGGCCTGGGCATCACCACCCCGTCGGCCAACCTGACCTCCTACCTGGTCACCGGCAACGGCCAGCGCGTCGACTGGGGCGTGCTGCTGGTGCTGGGCATCCTGGCCGGCTCCTTCATCGCCGCCAAGGCGTCGGGAGAGTTCAAGGTTCGGGTGCCCGACGCGACGGTGGTCAAGCGCTCCGTCCTGGGCGGTCTCGGCATGGGCGTCGGTGCGGCCTGGGCCGGCGGCTGCACCATCGGCAACTCGATGGTGGAAAGCTCCCAGTTCACCGTGCAGGGCTGGCTGGCCTTCCTGTTCACCCTGCTCGGCGTCGGGATCGGCGCCCGGATCTTCCTGCCCACCAAGCGCCCGGCGCCGGCCACCCGGCCGGCCCCCGTCGCCGTCCCCGCCTGACCCAGCAAACTCGCAAGAACCGAATCCACAAGGAGAAATGACATGGCCAAGCACATTCTGGAAACCGCCGGCGAGGTTTGCCCCTTCCCGCTGATCGAGGCCAAGCAGGCGATCGCCACGCTGAGCGTCGGCGACGAACTGGTGATCAATTTCGACTGCACCCAGGCCACCGAGTCCATCCCCGAATGGGCCGCGGAGGCCGGCTACCCGGTCACCGAGTTCACCAAGGCGCCCGACTTCGGCTGGACCATCACGGTGCAGAAGGCCCACTGATCGGCCGAGCCTGACTGGCCGCAAGAGCAGCGAGGGCCGCTTCCCCTTCCGGGGGAGCGGCCCTCGTCCTTGCCGGCGCAGGTCAGTCGTCCAGCACGCCAAGCCCGACCAGCCAGGCGCGGGTGTCGGCGTCGGAGCTCCACAGCCGGGCCCGCCAGCCGCGCTCCCGGGCGGCGGCGACATTCTCCGGCCGGTCGTCGATGAAGTGCAGCTCGGCCGGGTCGGTGCCCAGCGCCTGCTCGACGTGCGCGAAGATCGCCGGATCGGGCTTCAGCAGCCGCAGCGCACCGGAGATGAAGCGCCCGTCGATGAACTCGCGCCAGTCGGATTCGTCGACGGTCTGCTCGAAGACGGCAGCGGCATTGCTCAGCAGCCAGACCGGCTGTGGCTTGTCCGCCAGATCGGCCAGGATCTGTCGCGCGGCCGGGCGCAGCGTGGTCCACAGTCGGGAGTCGAAGCGGGCCAGGTCGTCGGCCACCTCCTCGCTGATGTTGACGCCGGCCCCGTCCGCCACTCGTCCCCAGTAGTCCAGGTTGCTCGCGCCGTGATCCCAGTCCAGTCGCTCGGACCAGTAACGACGCGCTATCTCGTGCGGTGCCACCCCGAGTCGCTTGGCGGCGTCCCGGATCTGCGTCGTCTCCTCCACCAGCACGCCGCCCAGATCGAAGATGATGGTCTGCATGTCGAGAGCCTAGGAGCCCACCGGGGCAGGGGCAATGATTGGTCTCAGCCCATGTGGCGCGGCGTCGCCTCGGTCTGCTCGGCCCAGGCCGGCGGAATGTACATGCAGGTCGGGTCGCTGGCCAGGTAGTCCCCGGTCATCGCATAGGCCGTCGAGCGGGAGCCGCCGCACATCCGGTTGAACTCGCACACCCCGCACTTGCCCTTGAACTCGTGCGGCTTGCGCAACGCCCGGAAGACGGGCGAATCGGTGTAGATCTCGTGGAAGGGGGTCTGCTTCACATTGCCGCAGTGCTTGGGCAGGAAACCATTGGGGTAGACATCGCCCAGATGGTCGATGAAGGCAAAACCGGAGCCGGAATTCACCGCCATCGGCGCACGCGGACGGCGGGGCTTCTCGGCGTGTGCGCCGAGCAGCCGGGTGGTCTCGGCGGTCAGGTAGTCGTACAGCTCGCCGCGGTGGGCCACCTGGTCGGGGATCGGCTCGCCATTGCGGGCCCGCTCGCGCTGGATGGCGATCCGTCGGTACTGGGGCGCCTCGGTGGTCTTGATCGCGATCCGGTCGGAGATGTCGTGCAGCCAGTTGAGCACGTCCTCGCGCTCCTCCGGGTTGAGCGCATTCAGGTCGGCGCCGCGGCCGGTGGGCACCAGCATGAACGTGTACCACATGAAGGCACCCATCCCCAGGACGGTCTGCAGCAGGGCCGGGGCCTCGCGGATGTTGCCCTTGGTGAAGACCGAGTTCACCTGCAGCCGGAAGCCCTCCTGGCGCATCCACTGCGACGCCTCGATCGACGCGTCGAAGGTGCCGGGGAAACCGCGGAAGGCGTCGTGGGTCTCGGCGGTGGCGCCGTCCAGGCTCAGGCTGATCGCCTTGCCACCGGCCTCGCGCATCTCGTGCAGCCGCTCGGGGGTCACCAGTGGGGTGATCGACGGGGAGAGCGAGATGCTGAGCCCCTTCTCGGTCCCGTAGCGGCACAGCTCGGCCAGGTCGTCGCGCTCGAAGGCGTCGCCGCCGGTGAAGACCACCAGCGGGCGGGGTGCCTCGTAGGCGGCCAGGTCATCCAGCAGCGCCTTGCCCTGCTCGGTGGTCAGCTGGTCGGGGTGGGCGCGGTGCTGGGCGTCGGCCCGGCAGTGCTTGCACACCAGCTGGCAGGCTCGGGTGGTCTCCCAGATCACGATGAAGGGCTTGGTGTTCAGGTCGTGCTTGATGGTGCGGACCACCGGCGCATGATGCGGATGACCGGGATGGCCGGGGTGGCCTTGCGCGGAAGCTTCCTCCCCATGGGGATCCTGGGTGAGCTCCGGGGTGGTGGTGGTCACTGTGCATCCTTCTCATTGAAGTTGGTGATGATCTGCTGGGCCGCCTGCTGGCCCGATTTCACGGTGGCGCCGATGCCCAGGCCGTCGACGCTGCAGCCGGCGATGTGCAGGCCGTTGATCCGGGCCAGGGCCTCCCGCGCGGTGGCGACGCGTTGCTTGTGGCCCGGCTGGAGTTGCGGCATGGCGTCGGGCCAGCGGTGCACGACGCTGACCTGCGGGCGGCCGGTCAGCCCGGTCAGCTCGGCCAGTTCGTCGGCCACCCGGCTGGTCATCTGCTGCTCGGTGAGGTCGTCGGCAAGGGTGTTGCCGGTGCGTCCGACCGATGCGCGCAGCAGATGGTGGGTGGCACCCAGCCCGCGCCACTTGCGGCTCAGGTTGGTGGCGGCCTTGAAGGTGCGGGCGCGCATGCTGGGCAGCAGGATGCCGTTGTGCTCCCGCAGGATCCGATTCTCGGCGACCTGTGACGGGTCATAGCCCAGCACGACGGTGGCGACGGAGGCGGTCGGGACGGCGTCGTAGAGTGCCGCGGCCTCGGGGCAGTGCGGCCGCAGCAACTCCGCGGAGATCTTGCCCGGGGTGGTCAGCAAGACCTCGTCGGCCTCCAGCCGCTCGCCGGAGCCCAGGATGAGCACCCAGCGGTCGTCCAGCCGGTCCAGACCCGTCACGGGGCTGTTGGTGCGCAGCTCGGCACCGCCCTGGGCGGCCAGCGCCTGGGGGAAGGCCTGCAGACCGGTGGGCCAGCTGGCGAACATCGGCATCGGCGATCCGCTGGGGGCCGGGTGGGCGGGGGTGTCCTTGGGGGCCAGGGCGGGAACAACCCGCCCCACCACCCGGGCGACCGGCCGAGGAAGCTGCAGGTTCTTCAGCAGCAGGGAGACACCGTTGGCGGCATCGGGGGCCAGCTGCGGCGCGGTGGCCTGCAGGGAGAGCCGGTGCACGTCGCCGCCGTGCAGGTTGCCCAGCAGCGGGTCGACGAAGGTGGCGGTCACCTCCTTGCCGAAGCGGCGGGCGGTGAAGTCACCGACGCTGACATCCTCGGTGATGCGGCGGCGCGCCATCACGGGCTCCAGCCCGGCGCGCAGGATGCCCAGCGGGGTGAGGATTCCGGACTTCAGTACCGGCAACACCTTGGTGGGGCCGGTCGGCCCGACGCCGGCGGGCAACGGCCGTAGCCCCTTGCGGGTGGCCATCACGGAACCTCCGGGGGCGGCGCCGACCACGTCGGCAGCCAGCCCGAGTTCTCGCACCAGGGCGGCGACATGCGGGGCACCGAGATGGACGGCTTCCGCTCCGACGTCCACCCGGGCGCCGTCGATCTCCAGGGTGCGCACCTGACCACCGACGTGATCCGAGGCCTCTAGGCAGACCACCTTGAAGCGACCGTCCTTGGCCAGTTCCCGGGCCGCCACCAGGCCGGTCATCCCAGCCCCGACCACCACTACACGACGCGCTGCCATGTGCCACCTCCCTGTGGCGGCGACTCTACCCGGCCCACTCCGTGAATAATCGGGCGGGGTGCCCTTCTTGCGGCGGGGCTCCCTCGACCGCCGGGCCGTGCAAAACCAGTGGTCAGACGATGATCGAGCGTGACCGATCCGGCAGCATGCCGTGTTCGATCCCCCAAGCGACGGCCTGCGAGCGGCGTTTCACCTTGATCTTGCGGTAGGCGGAGCGGATGTAGGACTTGACCGAGTTGGGGCTGAGATAGGTGTGTTCGGCAATCTCCGCATTGCTCATG
Organism: Luteococcus sp. H91; assembly: GCF_038433135.1. Classification (NCBI taxonomy): domain Bacteria; kingdom Bacillati; phylum Actinomycetota; class Actinomycetes; order Propionibacteriales; family Propionibacteriaceae; genus Luteococcus; species Luteococcus sp. H91. The sequence goes on from NZ_JBCDMV010000001.1 coordinate 142,811, forward strand.
CCCTGGGCGATCAGGGTCAGCATCTCCGATTCGCGCATGGTCAGCCCCACCATTCGGCCGGGCCAGTCCGCCTTGCTCCCGGATTGCTGGCCGGTGTGGGAGGAGACCCGCACGCAAGGCGTGATCAGCCGTTCACCACCGGCGATCCGCTGCAGGCTGGTGACCAGTTCGTCGGCGGTCATGGTCTTGGAGAGCAGACCGTCCACGCCGGCCGCCTCCGCCGCATCCACCATCGCCTGGGTGTGGTTCCAGGTGAACAGCACCACCTTGTCCACCTTGCCGTCGTTCAGCGGCTGGTGCACCGACGCGAGCGCGCGATCGCCCTGCCCGTAGGTGTCGTAGAGCGCAATGTCCACGGGGCTGATCACATCGGTGTTCGCGTCCATCTCGACGACGTCGATCTTGTCTGCATAGGGAGCCAGCATCTCCCGGATCCCGGCCAGCACGATCTCATAGTCGTTGACCAGGGCGATGCGCAATGGGGATGTCTTCACCCGGGCGATTATTGCACCCAGCAATGCCACGAATTCAACTGATGAGGGGGTGGTTGGGGGTGATGAGCCCAACTGAAGCTGAGAAATCACCCTTTTGGGTGTAGTGAATTTTACCGGAATGTGGCGACTTTGGACCCTCAGCAGAGCCTTGGCGGGCGGTGGGATGATGTCGCAGTGTTCTATGCCACCCATGTTTGCGTCGATCTGGCGGCCATCCGCCACAACCTGCTCGCTGTCCGGGAGCGGGTTGGCGATCGGCAGGTGTTGCTTGCGGTGAAGGGGAATGCCTACGGCCACGGTGCCGTGGAGGTGTCCCGGATGGTGCAGGGCACCGGCTGCGCCGACTGGTTGGCGGTGGCCACCGTGCCCGAGGCGCTGGAACTGCGGGAGGCCGGCATCACGCTGCCCATCCTCAAACTGTCACACTGCTTCGCCTGGGAGCTGGAGCCGGCGCTGCGGGCAGACATCACCCTGACCGTGGTGGATCGCCACACCGTCGAGGAGGCACAGCGGGCCGCTGCCGAGCTGGGGATCATCGCGCGGGTGCATCTCAAGGTGGACACCGGGATGCGCCGGATCGGCAGCGAGCCGGAGCAGGCCATGGAGCTGGTGCGCCGGATCGACGCCAGCCCGAATCTGGAGCTGCAGGGGCTGTTCACGCATCCGCCCGTCAGCGACGTCACCGAGGGCATCGACTACACCGTGGCCGAACTGACCGGCTTCCGAGAACTGGTCGGCCGGATCGAGGCCGAGCGGGGGCCCATCCAGCTGGTGCACGGCGCCCCCTCGGGCGTGATCCTGGGCCACGATCTGACCGGGATGACCATGGTGCGGGCCGGGATCATGGCCTACGGCTACTACCCCGACGCGAGCACGCCGCGGACGGTGGAGCTGCGCCGCCCACTGACCTGGCTCAGCCGGGTCACCTTCATCAAGAAGGTGCCGGCGGGCGAGACGGTGGGCTATGGCCGCACCTGGGCGCCCGAGCGGGACAGTTGGATCGCGACGGTCTGCATCGGCTACGCCGACGGTTGGAGCCGCAGCAACAGCAATGCCGGCCGGATGCTGGTGGGCGGGCGGAGCTACCCCGTCGTGGGACGGGTCTGCATGGATCAGGCGATGATCGACCTGGGGCCGGACGAGCCCACCGTCCGGGTTGGCGACGACGTGGTGGTGCTCGGCAGGCAGGGCGAGGCAGAGATCACGGCCGACGACCTGGCGGCCGTGATGGGCACCATCAGCTACGAGGTGACCTGCCTGATCACCATCCGGGTGCCGCGGATCTACTTCGACGACGAGAGCTGAGCTCAGCGTCGACGGTTGATGAACTGGCTCTTGGCGAAGGCGCCGGTGGACCACGTGGCCCAGCCGTCGGTGGCGGCACCCACGCCGCCGCCCACCAGCGGGATCTTCTTGCCGGCCAGCAGGGAGACCCGCTTGCCACCCACCTGGCCCATCATGTTGGCCAGCACCTTCTCGCTGATCGTGTTGTCCAGCTGGGGATCGTGCACCGGGGCGGTCGCGATGGCCAGCGCCGAGCTGGGCAGCTCCTGCTGCTCGATCGCCTCGCGGGCATTGCCCTCGCCCAGCAGGCACATCAGGATCGCGGAGCGCACCCGCGGATCCTCGATGTCATAGCCGCGCAGGTGCGCGACGGCCGCCACCATTCGGCACTGGACGATCGCGACGCCGGAGACATTGGCGGGAATGGAGACGGCCAGCGTCGCCAGCCCACCCAGATTGGTCAGGAAGCCCTGTGCCCCGGCCATCGCGACGTGCTGCTTCACGATCGCGTCGATGGCCAGCTCAGCGGAGCCGGTCTTCTGCAGGGCGTGGGCGGCGGTGGTCTTGGCGCCGGGTACCTTCCCGACCCCGTCAATGGCCAGGTCGAGGGCGCGACGCAGCACCGTCGTGGCCGCCCCGGGTGCGATGTTGGGTGCCTGGGCAAGGATGGTCTTGCCAATCTCCCGAGCGGTGGCCATGGTTCCTCCAAGTTTCTGGGTTGTTCGTCTCAACGGTAGTTGCTGCCGCCGCAGCTCCGTAGTGCGGCGGCCCCTGAGGCGCCCCTCATTCGCCGTCGGCGCAACCGAGACCCCGTTCGGCGGGCCGGCTCCCGTGCGGTCAGAATATGAACGGATCGTCTCATTGAGCGATCCGAGGCGCACGATGGAGGCACATCTACCCGGAGGCCCGCATGCCCAGCCAGACCGCACAGCTCATCATCGACGGCAAGACCTATGACCTGCCGGTGATCACCGGATCGATGGGGGAGCAGGCCATCGACATCACCCGGCTGCGCGCCGAGACCGGGCTGATCACCCTGGACGACGGCTACGCCAACACCGGCGCCTGCCAGTCCGCGATCAGCTACATCGACGGTGACCAGGGAATCCTGCGCTACCGGGGCGTGCCGATCGAGGAACTGGCGCAGCACAAGTCCTCCTTCGTCGAAACCGCGTGGCTGGTGATCTTCGGCAAGCTGCCCACCCAGGCCGAACGGGACCACTTCACCGAGCTGCTCACCAAGTACAGCGCGCTCCACCCAGACATGAGCAAGCACTTTGACGCCTTCCCGGAGAGCGGTCACCCGATGGCCATCATGAACTCCATGATCAATGCGATGAGCACCCACACTCGCCCGCGGATCACCGACGACGACAGCTTCCTGAGCGCCGCAGCCCACCTGATGAGCAAGGTGCGCACCATTGCCGCGGCCTCATACAAGTCCTACAAGGGCGAGCCGCTGATCTACCCGCGCCACGACCTGAAGTATGTGGAGAACCTGCTGCACATGATGTTCTCCCTGCCCTACAAGAACTATGAACCGTCGCCGGAGGTGCAGCGGGCGCTCAATCTGTTCTTCGTGCTGCACGCGGATCACGAGCAGAACTGCTCCACGTCGACGGTGCGGATGGTGGCCAGCTCGCAGGCCAACCTGTACACCGCCTGCTCCGCCGGGGTGGCGGCACTGTGGGGCCCGCGGCACGGTGGCGCCAACATGGCCACGGTTCAGATGCTGCAGAAGATCAAGGACTCCGGGATGAGCACCGACGAGTTCGTCGCCCAGGTGAAGGACAAGTCGTCGGGCATCCGGCTGATGGGCTTCGGGCACCGGGTCTACCGCAACTTCGACCCGCGCTCGCGGATCCTCAAGAGCGCCGTGCACGAGCTGTTGGAGGCGCAGGGTACGCACGATCCATTGCTGGACATCGCCCTGGAGCTGGAGGACGTCGCCCTCAACGATCCGTACTTCGTGGAGCGCAAGCTCTACCCCAATGTGGATTTCTACTCCGGCATCATGCTGCGCGCCATCGGCATTCCGCTGAACATGTACACCGTGATGTTCGCGATCGGCCGGATGCCCGGTTGGATCGCCAACTGGAAGGAGGTCAACGAGGACCCGTCGGGGCGCATCTACCGCCCGCGCCAGGTCTACGTCGGCCCAGATCAGGTGAAGTGGGTGCCGCGCCACCAGCGCTGAACAAGAAATTGTCGGTACCGAGTGACACACTCTGAGGCGTGCTTGCCCACGTCTTCGGCCCCTGGACCCAATGGCCGGAGCAGGACCTGATTGCCTTCTCCGAGGACTTCAACGAGGAATTGGCGCTGGCGGCCTACTGCTCCGGGATCTTCCCCATGCCCCTGCACGAGACGGGCTTCGAGGGGGAGATGGGTTGGTGGTCGCCGATGCAGCGCGGCGTGCTGCCGTTGGATCGGCTCCGGGTCACGCGCAGCCTGCGCAAGTCTGCGCGGCGCTACACGACGACGGTGGATGCCGCCTTCCGCCAGGTGCTGGACGGCTGTTCCGATCCGGAGCGGCCCGACGGTTGGATCGACGAGGAGATCCAAGAGGTCTACCTGCGGCTGCACGCGCAGGGCGTCACGCATTCGGTGGAGACCTGGGATGACCAGGGCCGGCTGGTGGGTGGGCTCTACGGGGTGTGCCTGGGCGGGCTGTTCGCCGGGGAATCGATGTTCCACCACCCGGAGCTGGGGCGCGATGCCTCCAAGGTGGCGCTGCTGCGGCTGGTGTCGGAACTGCGTCGCGACGGTGCCCCCCGGCTGCTGGACGTGCAGTGGCGCACCGACCACCTGGCGAGCCTGGGCGTGATCGAGGTGGAGCGGGTGGCCTACCTGAGCCTGCTGGACGGGGCGCTGGAGTTGCCGCCGGTGGACTGGGAGGCGTTGAGCGCCGAATCACCCGTTGGCAGTGCCAAGCTGCTGCGACGGCTGGCCGAGAGCGAGGACGAGCATGCCTGAACTGCCCGAGGTGGAGGCGCTGCGTACCTTCCTGGACGAACGGCTCACCGGCCGCAGCATGGCCCGGGTCAACCTGGCCGCCTTCAGCGCCCTCAAGACCTTCGAGTACCCGCTGGACTCCCTGCTGGGCCTGCAGATCGAGCGGGTGCACCGGCACGGCAAGTTCCTGGACGTCGAGGCCCAGGGGATGCACCTGTGCTTCCACCTGGCCCGGGCCGGCTGGGTGAGATGGCACGACGCCGCGCCGACGGGGGTGCCGAAACCAGGCAAGGGGCCGCTCAGCCTGCGGGTGGTGCTGGATGACGACGCCGGTTTCGACCTGACCGAGGCCGGCACCCAGCGCAAGCTCGCCCTCCATGTCGTTGACGACCCGCAGCGGGTGCCATTGATCGCCACGCTGGGGCCGGATCCGCTGGCCGACGACTTCACCCCCGAGGTCTTCGACCAGATCCTGACCAACGCCGGCAAGGCCCAGCTCAAGGGCGTCCTGCGGGACCAGCGCACCATCGCGGGGATCGGCAATGCCTATTCCGACGAGATCCTGCACGCCGCCCGGCTGAGCCCCTTCAAGGGCGCCAGCACCCTCACCGAGGAGGAGCGCCTGGGGCTCTACCGGACGCTGCGTGAGACGCTCGCCACCGCCGTCGCACACGCCACCGGGCTGGCCGCCAAGGAGTTGAAGGACAACAAGCGCAGCCACCTGCGCGTGCACGGCCGCACCGGAGACGCCTGTGCGGTGTGCGGCACGACGATCGCCGAGGTCAGCTTTGCCGACTCATCGCTGCAGTACTGCCCGGGCTGCCAGACCGGCGGCAAGGTGCTGGCAGACCGGCGGATGAGTCGACTGCTGAAGTAGGTCAGAAGGCCAGGTACTTGAAGAAGGGCAGGATCGGGGTCATCAGGCCGGTGCTCATCCAGAACATACCGAAGTTCATCGCAAAGTCGCTGAGCGCCTCGATCCGTCGGGACGGCTCCTTCAGCGCCAGCGCGACGGCCCGGATCGACGCGTACAGCAGGTAGGCCATCAGCGGGATGCCGATCAGGGCCATCCACCACAGGGCGCTGTGGCCGCCCCACATCAGCTGGTGGTTCATGCCACCGCCCATGCCGCCATGTGAACCGCCAGACATGCCGCCATGTGAGCCGCCGGACATCCCACCCATGGCCTTCATGTTCTGCATCTTCACCATCATCGCGGCCAGGTGCCAGGCCATCGCGGCGAACATCAGGGTGCAGCCGGTGGGGTGTGCCCGGTGGCCGGGCCGGGCCATCACCGCCAGGTAGCCGAACCAGATCACGCCCAGCACCATCAGGAAGATCGAGACCGGCACGGGGACCACGGTGCGGAAGGGCACCCAGATGTTCTTGGGCACCATCAGCAGCATGATCACGCTCATCAACCAGTGCAGTCCGTGCGAGATCCGGCCGCGGGCACTGGTGGCCTTCACCAGCTGGTAGGTCTCGTAGGCAGTGGTGAAGGCGAAGAAGATCAGCAGGCCGATGAACTTCACCGGGACGGCGCTCAGCGTGAACATGAAGGCTCTTTCTCATGGTGGGAAGCGGTTTCGTCCACCAGTCGTCTCCCGACGCCGAAGAGTTCCCGACTGTTGGAGATTTTTTCCTCGCCGCACGGTTCGGTTGGCGGCGGGACGGAGGGCAGGCTCGCTCGGAGTTGCCTAGAATCCCTCCCATGCTCGGATACTTCGGCCCGGCCGGCACCTTCACCCACCAGGCGCTGCTCAGCGTCAGCAGCGAGGAGGCGCATCCCTACCCGACGGTGGCGGCGGCGTTGGACGCGGTGCGCGCGGGCGAGGTGACGGCGGCGCTGGTGCCGATCGAGAACTCCGTCGAGGGTGGGGTCTCCGCGACGCTGGACAACCTGGCCGCTGGCGACCGGCTGATGATCATCCGGGAGGTCCTGCTGCCGGTGCAGTTCGGGCTGTACGTGCGGCCCGGCACTGGACTGGCCGACGTCCGGCAGATCCTGACCCATCCGCACGCCTACAACCAGACCCGCGACTGGGTGGCCAGCAATTGCCCGCAGGCGCAGGTCACTGAGGGCGGCTCCACGGCCGCGGCCGCCGCCGAGGTGGCCGATCCGCAATCCCGGCACGACGCCGCGATCTGCGCCGCCGTCGCCGGTGAGATGTACGGCCTGGTGGCCGCCGCCACCGCCATTGCCGACAACGAGGCCGCGGTCACTCGCTTCGTGTTGGTGGCCAAGCAGGGCCCGCCCACCGAACGCACCGGCGCGGACAGGACCACGCTGGTCGCCTACATGCGGGAGAACCACCCGGGTGCACTGCAGGAGATCCTGGACCAGTTCAGCGTCCGTGGCGTGAACCTGAGCCGGATCGAGTCCCGCCCCACCAAGACCACGCTGGGCAACTACTGCTTCTCGATCGACGCGGAGGGGCACCTCTTGGATTCCCGGATGGCCGACGCGCTGGTGGGCCTGCACCGGATCTGCAAGAAGGTGGTCTTCCTGGGCTCCTATGCCCGGGCCGATCGGGTGAAGCCGCGGGTACCTGCCGGCTCCACCGACGCCGACTATGCCGAGGCGATGACGTGGCTGGAAACGCTGCGCAATACCGGACGGGATGATGCCTGATGCCCATGCAGTACACCTGTGAGGTGGAGATTGCCGCGCCCCGCGCCCGGGTGCTGGCGCTGATGACCGATCCCGAGCGGGCCGCCGAATGGCAGCCCGGCCTGGAACGACACGTCACCCTGCAGGGTGAGCGCGGCTCCGCCGGCTCGGTCAACGAACTGCACTTCGCCAACACCCCGGGCGATGGCGTGATGATCGAGAAGATCGAGCGGATCACCGACGACGCCCTGGACGTGGTCTACCTGCTCGGCCCGGTGCGCAATGTGGCCCACCACGGCTTCACCGAGCTGCCCGACGGCGGAACCAGGTGGAGCGCCGAGCACATCTTCCACCTGCCGCCCGGCATGCTCGAAGGGCTGGGGGAACAGGGCCAGGCCGCCTTCCGGCAGAACACCCAGCGCTCGATGGAGACCTTCCAGGCTTGGTGCGAGGCCAACGCCTGATCGATGGGCGCTGCCTCCCACAGGCCTTGGGCTCGGCCTCGAAATTCGTCCCCCTCGCTCAATCGGCGGGGGGGCTGGTGAGGCACACGTCGATGGTCTTGCCACCGCGCACCAGGTGTGTCACCTGCACACTGCGCTCTGTGTCGTGGCGGAAGGGCACCAGCGTCGCACCCGACCCCGCCGTCGTGCACCGTCACCAGGTTGCCCGCCCGGGTTGGCTCAGCAGGCGTCGGGTGTGCTCGTCGGGTAGCCGGAAGTGATGGGAGACGTGCAGGGGTTCACCGTAGTGGGCGCCGCGACGGCCGGGCGCACCGCGTCGAAGCGAGCCGACCAACGGGTGCGCCACAGCCACTCCAGCACGCCGATGGTCACCGCGGTCATCGTCAGGTCCAGCATGCCGGCGCTCGCGGTGACCGGGGCATTGGGGTCGGTCAGGCCGAGCAGTTCATAGCCGAAGGCGAACAGGTTGTTGATGGCATGCCACGCGATCGCGACCTCCAGCCCGCCGGTGCGCCAGACCAGGTAGGTGGCGCCCAGGGCGAAGGCGCCGGTGCCGGCCAGTCCCCAGGCGTTGTAGTCATGGCCGGCGACGAACAGCGGCACGCTCAGCAACACGCCCCACAAGGGGGAGCGCAGCCAGCGGCCGATCACCTGCGGCAACAGACCTCGGAAGAGGTATTCCTCTCCCGCCGCCTGTACCGGCACCAGCAGCAGTACCACGAGTGCCAGCCAGCCGGCATTGGCCAGCGGCCGGACGGGGGTGGGCTCCAGCAGCAGCGAGCCGGCGCCGAAGAGGGCCAGCAGCACGATCGTCGGGGTGAGCGCCCGGGCGAAGAGGGCCCAGCGGAAGCGGCCCGTCACCGAGTCCAACCCACCCCGGCGGCCCGTCATCCGCACCGCCCAGCGGCAGGCCGGCACCAGGATTGCCAGCATGGCCAGCATGATCACCAGGGCGGCCGGTTGGTCCGGGGCCAACTGCTCGTTGGCCATGGCCTGGTTGATCGCCTGTTCCCACTGGGGGTTGGAGACGCCGACCAGGATGATGACGAGCATCATCGCCACGAAGAGCCCGACATAGGCCAGCACCGCCAGCAGCAGGGTCGCGATCGGGCGCCCCCAGCCGGGGGTGGTGCGCGCCAGCCGGTGGTAGCGCAGCGGCTCCGTACCCGGGATGGTCACTGCGGTGGGGGTCATTGGAGTGGTGCGGTTGCTCATGGCTTCATTCTTCTTGCGCCACAGCCCGGGCACTGCCCGCCGCGGGGCGACAATCGTCGCGTCGATGGGTGGTTGCCGGGATCAACCTTTGGCCGACAGGGCAGTGGCCGACGGGCCCCTAGATTGGGGCCCATGTCCACCCTTGCTCCGGTGCCCACCCGGGCCCGCCGTCGTTGGCCGCATCACCTGGCCACCGCCGCCCTGGTGGTGCTGTTCTGGGCGGTGGGGGGCATCGCCTTCTTCGCGTTGGCCAATTCGTTCTACCCGAACCTGGAGGGCATTCCGCCCCGGGACAATGCGCTGTTGGTGGCCGACGTCGTGCTGGGGCAGGTCAGCTGTCTGCTGCTGGTGCTGGTCCGCAGCCCGCGTCGTGGCCGTGCGGGCTGGGCCGCTCTGGCGGTGATGGCGGGGAGCGCCGTCTCATCCTGGGCCTTCGCTGTGGTGGTCTACACCCTCGTGCACGTCGCCTCCTGGCGGGACAGGCGTTGGCTGGTGGCGCTGAATGCGGTGGCGCTGGTGGCGGGCCTGGCCTCCCTGTGGGTGATGCCCGGCTCCACCTTCGGCCCGTGGGAGGTGGTGGGGGTGGTGGTGATGCTCGCGCTGCTGAACCTGTGGGGCCTCTACCGCGGGCAGAAGATCGCCCTGGTGGACTCCTACCGGGAACAGGCCGAGACCCTGCGCCGCGAACAGGCGGCGGTGCTGGCCCGGACCCGGGCCGAGGAGCGCACGGTGATCGCCCGGGAGATGCACGACACCCTCTCCCACCGGCTGGCGGTGATCAGCCTGCACGCCGGCGGGCTGTCGATCCGGCCCGACCTGCCGCCGGAGAAGGTCGCCGAGGCCGCGGTACTGATCCAGACCACCGCCCAGGCCGCCAGCCGGGAACTGCGCGACCTGCTCACTGTGCTGCGCAATGATCCCGCGGACCGCACCAGCCCCTTCACCCTGGCGGATCTGGATACCGTCCTGGCGGAGGCTCGCCGGGTCGGCGTCGACGCCGGGCTGCGGCTCGAACCGAGCCTGCGCAGTCGACTGGAATCCTTGCCCCAGCAGCGATCTGCTGCCCTGATGCAGGCCGTGCGGGAGGGCTTGGCCAATGCGCTGAAGCATGCGCCCGGGCTGCCCGTCCGGGTGGATCTGGCCGAGGAACACGACGGGGTGCGGGTGCTGGTGACCAATCCATTGGCGGCCGAGCCGTCACGGCTGGCGGGCGGTCATGGCCTGGTCGGTCTGGACGAGCGGCTGCGGCTGGCCGACGGGCGGCTGCGGCATGGAGTCGCCAAGGGGCACTACCGACTGGAAGCATGGGTGCCATGGAAGTGACCCGGGTGCTGCTGGCCGACGACGAGGCGCTGGTGCGTGCCGGGCTGCGGATGATCCTGGACGGCGCCAACGCCATCAGCATCGTCGGTGAGGCCGGCGACGGGCTGGCGGCGGTGCAGGCCGTCCAGACCCTGAAGCCCGACGTGGTGCTGCTGGACATCCGGATGCCGGGGATGGACGGGATCGAGGCGGCCCGGCGGATCACGTCGCAACCCGACGCCCCGGTCGTGGTGATGCTGACCGCCTTCGACACCGAGGACTTCGTCGCCGACGCCCTGGCCGCGGGCGCGCAGGGCTTCCTCCTGAAGAGCGCCCCACCGCAGGAGATCATCGACGCGGTGCCCGCGGCGCTGCGCGGCGAGATGCCCTTCACCCCGGAGGTGCTGCGACGGGTGGCCGGGCTCGCCGCGCGCACCAGCCAACCCCGGCACGAGGCGGCGGCGCTGGCCGAGCTGAGCGAACGCGAGCTGGAGGTGGCGCTGGGCGTCGCCGACGGGCTGGCCAATGCCGAGATCGCCGCAAGCCTCAACCTGTCGCTGGCGACGGTGAAGACCTACCTCAACCGGATCTTCGACAAGACCGGCGCCGATTCCCGGGTGCAGCTGGCCCTGCTGGTGGAGCGCGCCCGGCTCACCGGCAACCTGCCCGGCTGAGGCCGCGGCACGGCCACGGTCGGCGCAGAGCAGCCGGGCTCAGCTGGCGCCGACCACCTGGTGCGGCACGTAGTGCTCCTCCAGCGCCGCGCACTCGTCGGCGGTGAGTTCCAGCTCCAGCGCGGGCAGGGCAGAGGTGATGTGCTCCGGCTTGGTGCCACCGATCAGCGGGGCGGCGACCGGATCACGGGAGAGCAGCCAAGCCAGCGCCACCTGCGCCCGGGGCACGCTGCGCTGCTCGGCCACCAGGCCAACCGCGTCGACGATCTTGCGATCCGTGTCCTGGGTGGAGTCGTACTTCTGCTTGGCGATCACGTCGCTCTCCGCCCGCTGGGAACTGCTGTTCCAGTCTCGTGCCAGACGCCCGGCGGCCAGCGGGGAGTAGGGCGTGACACCGATCCCCTTCGCCCGGCACAGCGGCAGCATCTCCCGCTCCTCCTCGCGGTAGAGCAGGTTGTAGTGGTTCTGCATGCTGATGAAGCGGCTCCAGCCATGCTTCTCGCTGACGTGCAGGGCCTCCAGGAATTGCCAGGCGAACATGGCCGACGCGCCGATGTAGCGGGCCTTGCCCGAGCGCACCACGTCGTTCAGCGCCTCCATGGTCTCCTCGATCGGGGTGTCGTAGTCCCAGCGATGGATGATGTAGAGATCGACATAGTCGGTGCCCAGCCGGGTCAGGCTGGCGTCGATGGCGCTCATGATGTGCTTGCGGGACAGGCCGTGCCCATTGGGCCCCTCGTGCATGGTGCCGTGCACCTTGGTGGCCAGCACGATCTCGTCGCGGTTGGCCATCTGCTTGAGGTGCTTGCCCAGGATCTCCTCGCTGCCGCCCAGCGAGTAGACGTCGGCGGTGTCGAAGAAGTTGATCCCGGCATCCAGGGCGGTGCGCATCACCTCGCGTGAGGCGTCCTCGTCGATCACCCAGTCGTGGATCCAGCGGCCGGGCTGGCCGAAGCCCATCGTGCCCAGGCAGATCCGGGAAACCTCCAGGCCGGTGTGGCCGAGCTTCGTGTACTGCATTGTGTTCTCCTTCCGGTCGGTTCGACAGGCTCAGGGATTCGATGTCAGATCAGGTTGAGGGCGGCGAAGGCCCTTGCCAGACCATCCTCGTCGACGTGGCTGGTGGTCATGGTCGCCTCGGCCTTGACGCTGTCCGGGGCATTGCCCATCGCGACGCTGGTTCCGCAGGCCGCGAAGAGCGGCAGGTCGCTGCGGGCGTCGCCGAAGGCGATCAGGTTGGCCCGGTCGGCTCCCAGGTGGGCGGCCAGCCGGGCGGCGGCGGCGCCCTTGTCGATGCCGATCTGCCCGATCTCGCCGAATTCCGGCACCAGGCCGTTCATCGACCAGGTGTCGATCTTGGCGCGCCCCTGGAAGCGTCGGGCCAGAGCCTCAAGATCAACACCCCCGACGGGCAGCGCGAAGCTGATCTTGTTGACGTCATCCAGCCGCTCGGGGCGCCGATCGGTGGCGACGGGCATCAGGGCGTGGGCGGCGGCGACACCCGCGGGGGAGTCGTCGCCCATCAGGCGGGCCATCTCCGGCATCAGTCGCTCATTCATCCACAGGCCACTGGTGGCCTCCAGGTAGTAGCCCAGACCCAACGAATCCATCCACTCGACGGCCTCGCGGACCACGTCGGCATCGAGGGTCTGGACGAAGATCGGCTCCCCGGCCAGCTCGATGTAGGAGCCATTGCCGCCGATCAGCCCGTCGAAACCCAGCTCCCACAGGTGCGGATAGATCTCGGGACGGCTGCGGCCGGTGCACAGGAAGAGCCGGTGGCCATTGGCCCGGGCGCGACGGACGGCGTCGGCGGCGCTGTCCGGCAGCACGGTCCGGGTGTTCACCAAGGTGCCGTCGACGTCCAACAGGACGGTGCGGAAAGGGGTGGTCTCTGGGCTCATGGCTGGTCTCCTTGGGGCTGGGCCTGCAGCCGCTCGCCGGCGGTCAACCGGGCCACGTGCATCGCCAGATAGGTGGTTTCACTACGGGTTACGGGGTTTCCCAGGCGAAGTTCCAGGACTTCGGCGATGTGCCGGGCGCAGCGGGCGGCATCCGGATAGGCCTGCTCCATCGTGGCCGCCAGCGGATCCAGGTCGTCGGTCAGCTGGGTCTGCTGGCTGGCGCGGACGAAGAAGTAGCGCAGGTGGGTGATGAAGCGGGCCGCATTGGCCGATTCCCGGTTGATCGGGTGGCCGGTGGCGGAGTCGATGATGTCGAAGACCTGGCCGAAGACGCCGGTCATCTGGTAGGTCTTCGAGAGGTCCCCGGTGTTGAACGACGCGTTGACCAGGTGCAGGGCGATCGGCATTGCCTCGTCCGGGTCCAGCGGGTGCTCCACCTCGGCATTCACCGTGGTCAGGATGCGTTCGGCCAAGGCCACCTCGCGTGGGTAGAGGTGTACCACCTCGGCCCGCAGCGGGTAGTCGACGACGATGTTGGCCTGGGTGCGTTTGATCGCGAAGCTCAGGTGGTCGGCCAGACCGACGACGGTGCTGGAGGGCAGCGGCCCCTCCAGCTCGTCGCGGAGGTCTTCCAGAGCGCCTGCCGCCAGGTCGACGTGCTCCGGCGGGATGGAGGCCAACAGCTGGCCGAAGTTGGCCGCATTGCGACCTTCGTCGGGCACGAAGGTGCGCACCACCTTGCTCGCGTCCACCGGCTGACCCGCCTTGGCCTGGAAGCCGAGACCGCGTCCGGTCAGCACCACCTCCTGGCCCGCGTCATTGCGGGCCAGCACCACATTGTTGTTGAAGACGCGCAGCAGCTCCATCGAGATTCCTAGTCAGACGGGGTGCGTGGTGTTTTTCCCCCCCCTTTGTGTTTACGCCCCCAGGCCCCCCCCCCCCCCC